>JAISWK010000188.1 GCA_031270805.1 Gracilibacteraceae bacterium | reverse complement strand
CTCAATGACACAATTGTCTGCGAGCATGGCGGCACTTTATCAAACCCTGCTTAAGCTGGATGAAGATCTCAAAATGACACAGACTACCAGCGAAGGCACAGAGCAGAAGATGCTCTAATTCTGGCTACGCCCGCATTATTCGAGAGCCGTAAACTGATGAGGCTGCAGATTTCGCGCCCCAAATCCGCACAGCCGCGAAGCGGCGGGGTGGTTCCCTTCAAAGGAGGAAAGAGTGAATAGGAAAGAGTAAAGAGTGAGACGAGAACTCTCTTTCCTCTTTACTCTCCTCTCTTTCCTAAGGCGGGGTGATTCCCTTCAAATTCAAAGGAGGAAAGAGTGAATAGGAAAGAGTAAAGAGTGAGACGAGAACTCTCTTTCCTCTTTACTCTCCTCTCTTTCCTAAGACGGGGTGATTCCCCTTCAAAGGAGGAAAGAGTGAATAGGAAAGAGTAAAGAGTGAGACGAGAACTCTCTTTACTCTTTACTCTCCTCTCTTTCCTAATCCCTAATCCCTAATCCCTAATCCCTTGCCCTCTCCCAACTGTACACCCGAACTGATCTTTCCTATTGTTTAATCTATCCCCATATGTTATTATATTATACAATGCCGGAGAAAAAATAAAACCGTCAGGCGGACTTTCACCGGCAGGAGATAAAGGCGACATGAAAATAACAGTGACGGCCAACGGAGAATTAACGGCGGAATGGCTGCGGGCGGCTCTGGCCCCTCGCCCGGATCTGCTGGTTGCGGCGGACGGAGGAGTGCGTTTTCTCCTGGCGGCAGGGGCGACCCCCGACGTATTGATCGGCGATCTCGACTCTGCGCCGGCTGCGGCCGTGGAATTTTGCCGGGCGGCCGGAACCCGCCTCCTGACCTTCCCCCCGGAAAAGGACGAAACCGACCTGGAGCTGGCCCTGGACTGGGCGGACGCCGCCCTGCGCCAGGCGGGGGCCCCGGATGCGATCACGCTGTTGGGGGCGGGGGGCAAGCGGACGGATCATCTGCTCGCCAATATCGCCCTGATGCTGGGCTGGGCGCGGCGCGGCCGCCGGGTACTCATGCGGAACCCGGGGGAAGAATGTTGGGTAGCCGGCCCCGGCCGGGAAGAAATCAGGGGCCGGGCAGGCGATCTGCTGTCGCTTTTGCCTTTGTCCGCCGAGGCCGAACTCTCCTCTCAGGGGCTGTACTACCCGCTCCGCCGCCAGACCCTGCGTCAGGATCGCAGCCGCGGCGTCAGCAATTGCTTGGTGGGAGAGGAGGCCGCCGTGGAAATACACGCCGGCTGGGTATTGTTGGTCAGCGTCGTCAAGGAGGTTAGCGTAAGGTGAATTTCCCCAAGATGGATCGCAAAAAAATACAACGGATCATTGAAGTGGTTCTGCTGGCCGCCGCCCTGATTTTAGGCGGCAGCGCCATCAATGATTATTATCAGGCATATAAACAAACCCAGCTGAACGAGGAGCTGCGGCAGCAAATAGAGGAGCAGGTGGATTTGCTGGCCCGGCAGGAACCGGCGGAGGAGCAAGTAAGCGCCCCTGCCAATATTTTCCTGCTGGAACCGCTGCGGGCTGTCAACCAGGAAACAGTGGCCTGGCTGGACGTGGACGGAACGAAGATCCAATATCCCGTCGTCCAGACCGCAGATAACGATTATTACCTGCGCTACACTTTTCAGCGGGAAAGAAGCATCCTCGGCGCCATATTCATGGACTTTCGCAACAATCCCATGTTGCAGGATTTTAATACGGTAATATACGGGCATACGAACAGAGGGAGCGAGGAAATGTTTGGTTCCATGAAACTGCTGCGGGATCAGGACTACTGGCAGGATAACCACACCGTCACGGTCATGCTGGACGACAGATATTACAAGTACGAGATTTTCTCCGTCTACGCGACCGAGGCCGATTTTGATTACCGCACCCCCAATTATCGCCGGCCGGAAGACGCGGAACGCTTTTTGCGCGAGATTCAGGAACGCTCCGAGATCAAGAGCGACGTCGTCCCCACGCCGGATGATAAAATTCTCACCCTCTCCACCTGCACCTTTGAGTTCAATGACGCACGGCTGGCGCTGCACGCGGTTCTGGTGGAGGAGCGGGACGCCGAGAACAAGCTCGTCATGTATAATGACCGCAAATGAGTCCCGCCCCGGTCGGTGCGCCTGAGGGGCGGGAAAAATGAACCATGCCCAATGAACTGCTGCTCGCCCTCGTCATGGTCGTCCTTTACGGCCTGGTACTCCTGACCTGGCGTTTGGCCGGCCTGGCGGGGCTCATGTGTTACAATGTGTTCATCGTCGTCGTGGCCAATATCGAGGTGCTGATGCTGGTGAACGCTTTCGGTCTGGAAATGACCCTGGGCAATGTGCTTTTTGCCACCACCTTCCTGGTGACGGACATCATCTCGGAAACCTCCGGCCCCCAGGCGGCGCGCCGGGCCGTTCACTTGGGCCTCGGGGCGTCGCTGCTTTTTCTCATCCTGGCCGAAACCTGGATGCTCTACACGCCGTCCCTGAACGACTGGGCGACGCCGGCGGTGCGGGAACTATTCGCTCATACGCCTCGGCTGATGGCGGCCTCGCTCGTCGTCTACGCCATATCGCAATACCTGGACATCTGGCTCTACCACAAATTCTGGACATTCACGACCGCCCGCACAGGCGACCCGCGCCGGCTGCTCTGGCTGCGCAACGCTTCCACCCTGGTCTCCCAGCTTGTCAACACCGCTCTTTATACGCTACTGGCCTTCGGCGGCATGTACAGCGCGGCGACCCTCAGCTCCATCCTGCTCTCCACTTATGTAATCTATCTTGTGCTGAGTCTTTGCGATACGCCGGTTATTTACCTGGCGCGCAGCATGAACCCGCGCAATCCGCCTCTTTTTCGAGGTGGGGAAAAAAAGTGAATTATCCGGCGAAGGAGGCGCGCAGTCATGCCCGACGGGAGCGTGCGGAAAAAAAAAGCGGCGCTCAGGAAAATCCTGCGGCAAAAGATGGGGGAAGCGGATCCGGCGACAAAACAGAGCGAAGATGAAGCGATCTGCGCCCGACTCATCGCCCTGCCTGAATATGAGCGGGCCCAGGCCGTGTTTTGTTTTGTGGGAACCGGGCCGGAAATTAGCACTCTGCCCATCCTGCGCCACGCCTTGGCGGCGGGGAAAAGAGTTTGCGCGCCGCTCTGCCTGGGGCCGGGTCAGATGGAAGCCCGGTCGATCGGCAGTCTGGACGAATTGAGCCCCGGCGCTTACGGCATCCCGGAACCGCAGCCCAATTGTCCGCCAGTGGCGGCGGGCGAAATAGATTTTGCCGTCGTCCCCTGCCTCGCCTGCGACCGGGAAGGCAGACGGTTGGGGCAGGGCGGCGGTTTTTACGATCGTTTTATGAGCGGGCGGCGCTTTCCGGCCTTTGCCCTCTGCCGGGAGACCCTGTTCGCGGAAGAAATTCCCCAGGAGCCCTGGGATCAAAGCGTGGACGGCGTCGTCACCGAGGCGCGGGTAATCCGGGCCCGGGTATCATAGGGGGCTGCGGCAGCACCCGCATCGCCCGCATGGCGTTCAGGATGGCGATGACCGCGACGCCCACGTCGCCGAAGACGGCCTCCCACATCGTGGCGTAGCCCAGCGCGCCGAGAGCGAGGATTACGCCCTTTACGGCCAGCGCGAACACGATGTTCTGCATGACGATCGTCCGCGTTTTCTGGGAAATTTTGACAGCGGTCGCGATCTTCGTCAGTTCGTCGGTCATCAGCACGACGTCGGCGGCCTCGATCGCCGCGTCGGAGCCCACGCCGCCCATCGCGACGCCTACATCGGCCCGGGCCAGAACGGGGGCGTCGTTAATGCCGTCGCCGACGAAAAGCAGCTTGCCCTTGCCCGGTTTCGCGGCCAAGAGCTTTTCCAGCTGCTCAACTTTGTCCTGGGGGAGGAGTTCCGCCCAGACCGCATCCAGTCCGAGCTCGCGCCCGATTTTTTCCCCCACGTCGCGGCTGTCGCCCGTAAGCATCACGGTTTGGCGCACGCCGAGGGCTTTGAGGGCGGCGATGGCCTTTTTGCTGTCCGGCTTCAGCTCGTCGGCGATGACGATATGGCCCGCGAACACGCCGTCCGCCGCGATATAGACCACCGTGCCCGGCGTATCCGGCCGGGCAAAGGCGATGCCCGCCTCCGCCAGCAGCTTGCCGTTGCCGGCGAGCAGCATCCGCCCGTCCACGCGCACGCGGACGCCATGCCCGGCGATTTCCTCATACTCCGTGATCCGGGCCCGGAAAACGGTCTCCCCGTAGGCCTTTTGGATCGAGACGGCGATGGGATGGTTGGAGGCCGCCTCGGCGTAAGCCGCCAGTTCCAGGAGCGCGGCGCGGGAAAAACCGTTGGCCGGGACAATCTCCGTCACGGTGAACACGCCTTTGGTCAGCGTTCCCGTCTTGTCGAACACGACCGTATCGACATTGTGGAGCGCGTCGAGGTAGTTGCTGCCCTTGACGAGTATGCCGTTCCGCGAGGCGCCGCCGATGCCGCCGAAGAAGCTGAGCGGGATGGAGATGACGAGGGCGCAGGGGCAGGACACGACGAGGAAAACGAGGGCGCGACCCAACCAATCCGCCCATTCTCCGCCCGTGGCCAGCGGGGGGACGACGGCCAAGGCCACCGCCGCGAACACGACGGCCGGCGTGTAGTAACGGGCGAATTTTGTGATGAAATTCTCCACGGGAGCCTTCGCGCCGCTCGCGTTCTGCACGAGGTCGAGGATTTTGGCGACCGTGGACTCGCCGAAGGGTTTTGTCACTTCAATCGTGAGCAGACCGCTCTGGTTGATCGAGCCGGACAGGACTTCCGCGCCGGGTTCGACGTCCCGAGGCAGCGATTCACCCGTCAGGGCCGAGGTGTCGAGGGCGGAACGCCCGTCCGTGACGACGCCGTCCAGCGGGATTTTTTCCCCCGGCCTGACGACGATCAGATCGCCCGCCTTGACTTCCTCCGGCGAAACACGCTTGATTTCGCTCCCGCTTTTGAGGTTGGCAAAATCGGGGCGAATGTCCATCAGCGCGGTGATCGACTTGCGGCTCCTGCCCACGGCGTATGCTTGGAAGGCTTCGCCGACCTGGTAAAACAGCATGACCGCCACGCCCTCCGGGTATTCCCCGATGGCGAAGGCGCCGATGGTGGCGACGCTCATCAGGAAGTTTTCGTCGAAAACCTGTCCTTTCGATATGTTTTTCAGGGCGCGGAGGACGACCTCCCCCCCGATCAGCAAGTAGGCGGCGAGGAATACGGCCAGTTCGGCCCGGACATTCAGCTCCAGAGCCAAACCGGCGGTAAAAAGGGCCGCGCCGACGCCGAGCAGAATTTTTTGCACCGGCGCCCCGTGTTCGCCGTGTTCGCCGTGGTCGTGTCCCGCCTGTTCTTTTTTGCCCGCGGCCTGTTCCCCGGCCAGCGAAACCCTGATTTCCGGTTCGACCCGCGCCGCGATTTGCCTGATTTCCGCGAGCAGGGCCGGCGAACTTGGATCGCCGTCGGCGGCCAGCGTCAGCTTCTGCGCCATTACATCGACCTTCGCCGCGCTTACGCCGGGGAGTCTGCCGGCCTCCCGCTCGATCTTGGCCGCGCAATTCGCGCAGCACAGACCATTGAGAATATAGGTGCTTTCCATGCGAGTTGCTCCTTTCCATTGAATGATTGACAAGTTATTCAATCATCTGGGTAAAAAAATTGGTGGGATTATTTATCTTTCGCGAACGTGCAGCAAGCCTTGGGCGAACACATTGCCCACATGCTCGTCGTCCAGGGAGTAAAACACCACCTTGCCGTCCCGGCGGTTTTTGACGAGCCGCGTCTGGCGGAGCTGGCGCAGTTGGTGCGACACAGCCGATTTGGTCATGCCCAGCAGCACGGCGATGTCGCAGACGCACATCTCGGAATGCTGCAGGGCGCAAAGTATCTTTACCCGCGTCGAATCGCTGAACACCTTGAACAGATCAGCCAAATCAATAAGGATATCGTCGTCGGGCATTTTTTCCCGTACCGCCGCGACTGTTTCCTCATGGATGGCGTCGCAATCGCACCGGTCAAGGTCAAGCGCCGTCTGGGCCGCCATAGGATACACCTCCAGGTTGGATAATTGAACCATTACTCAACCATTCTACCATAGGGATTCATGCTTGTCAATGTCAACAGGAAAAATAAATCCTCATCCGCTCATTGAGTCGCTCAATAATTTCTTCTATAACCGCCATTCCTTTCGCTCTGTTATTGAGCATTGGGCTTTATCTTGTGTCGCTCCTCAATAAATTCGGCGCGTTTGAGTATGGTCTTTGCAATCAATTTGCTTCGCGTTTCATCAATAACAGGCGATTGGGAGAATATCGTTTCTATCTCGTTCTCAACGCCTTTCAAGGCCCCAATATCAAACCAACTCAAATCCGAAACGAGGTCAAATTGTGCGTCGTGATTTTCATTGAACGGCTGACACTTTCTTGGGCTACCTATCTCAAGCGAATTGTGCCATAACGATGT
>JAISWK010000181.1 GCA_031270805.1 Gracilibacteraceae bacterium | reverse complement strand
AAATCGTACCTTCATACTTTGTCAAAATGGGTGTCGTTGGGGCGCGCATTGCGCGCCCGAACAAAAAAATGGGGGACACGGGCGCCCAAGGCCCGCCCCTACGATACCCGGGGGTTGCTGCCAATGCTTTCTCACACAGTCTGCCGTCCCCAGGTGTCCCCTGATTGAAACGAGAATTCAGAAAGGAGGTGCCGATAATGGCGACGATGGGCTACGTCCGAATCAGTGCGGCAGACCAGAACGCGGCGAGGCAGCTTGACGCAATGCGCGGGCTGTCCATACCCCCGGAGAACATCTATGTAGACAAGCAGAGCGGCAAAGACTTCGACCGCCCGGCGTACAAGGCCATGCTGGAACGGCTGGCTTCGGGCGACCTGATCCATATCCTGAGCATTGACCGTTTGGGCAGGAACTACGACGAAATCCAGAACCAATGGCGGTTGCTGACGAAAGAGCGCGGCGTGGACATCGCCATCATTGATATGCCGCTTTTGGACACCCGCATCCACAAAGACCTCATCGGGACGTTCATCTCCGATTTGGTGCTGCAAGTGCTGAGCTTCTGCGCCGCTTCGGAGAGGGAGAACATCCGAAACCGGCAGGCGCAGGGCATCGCGGCAGCGCGGGCAAGGGGTGTCCATTTGGGACGCCCCTCCCAAAAGCCTCCTGAAAATTTCATAGAGCTTGCGAAGCAGTGGCAGCGTGGGAAACTGGCGACTGTCGAGTTCCGGCGGCAGACCGGGCTGACGGAAACCACGCTGTACAGGCGTTTGCGGGAACACGGAATCGTCCGTAAGAAATAACAAGCCCGCCGAAAGGTCTACCTTTTGGCGGGTTCTGATGGGATAGGGGCGAGCCGCACCATCCCATCTAATATACCACACATTTTTATTTTTGTCAATAGAAAATGGTAAAATTTTCGACTTATGCTGAATTACAGACATTTGCAAAGATTTTTGGGCTATTGGCAAAAGGTAGACCATTTGACGGTGTGTGCAAATAATCATTGAAAAGGAGAGGATCCAATGGCAGCAAAACTCAAGAAATGCGGTTCCTGCGGTGCTGAAATTGCTTCGAGCGCCAAAACGTGTCCGCAGTGTGGCGCAAAGAACAAGCAGCCGATTTTTAAGAAATGGTGGTTCTGGGTTATCGTTGTCGTTGTCATCGTCATTGGCATTGCTTCCAGCATGGGCGGTGGGAATTCTCCATCAACAACCACCCCATCCACAGATCAATCAGGCGGAACTACACCAGCACAGGAGGTTCCAAAGCCCGATCCCATTGTGCTGGACACTGATACCCTCTTTGACGCACTTGAAGCTAATGCGTTAAAGGCAAGTAGCACTTATAAAGGCCAATATGTCGAACTGACAGGAAAGCTGAGTTCGATTGATAGTTCGGGGAGCTACTTCTCTTTGGGGTCTCTGGTTGACGAATGGTCTTTCGATACCGTTCTTTGTAATATTACAAAAAATCAGCAAGCCATAGTAGCTGAATTCGAAAAAGATCAAGAGGTTACAGTAGTTGGAACCATAACCGATGTTGGTGAAATTATGGGGTATACAATAAAAGTTGAGAGCATCAAGTGATAAAATTAACTTCATAATTCTATCGCACTATTAACTAAACCCGAAGGTGTTAAACTGCATGAATTTGTGGCCAGCCCTGAAAATGCTTAAATCCGTATTTTCAGGGCTTTTTCTCGTGTCGGCAGAAATTTGCTGGACGGTTGGACAAAATCAAAGCGGACTGTCAATGCGGCAGGGCGGAACGGCGAATCGACCGCTGTGCATTGTGCATTGTCCCGCCCTCGGGGTGACAAAAAATCCAAAAATTTTTTTGCCGTTGAGCGGTTTTTTTGAGTTTTGAGACTTTCGTGAGACTTTTATATGATATAATGGTATTAGGCTCAGCAGACGCCGTCCACCGCGATGTAACATTTTAGAATAAATGTTACATAAAAGGAAAAGTGCTTTCCCGCCTCCGCCGCCTTTTGGGCGGTTTTTTTTGCGTGGAGCGGGCGACGGGGCCGTTCGGGTCGAAACCCGGGGATCCTTGATATTACGCTGTTTTGCTCCTGTGAGCCATGTAACATTTATTCTAAAATGTTACATGAGTTTTTTGTCAGGTATCCCTGAACCCTAGTCCGGCAACCGTTCCGGGCGCGGGAGCGATAGCCGCAAAAAATTCATCCGGGAGGTGAGGGCTATGGCCGGGCCACCGCAAGTTTTAATTGGTTCTTCCCTGCAACTGTCTTTGCCGGTAGGGATAGGGATAGGGAAAGGGCCTCCCGGGCGGGTGAACTGCCGGCGGAAGCGGAGCGTTTTGATCAAAACATATGGGAGTGAAAAATGATGACTCGACACGGGGAAAAACGAAACATAAGCGCCGGCGCCCGGAAATCGCTGGTCTGCCTGTTGCTGCCGCTGCTCCTGGCCGGGGGTTACGCCGACGCGGCGCCGGCGCCGGAACAGCCGGCCGGGGCGGAAGCCGTCCCGGATTACGCCGTCTGGAGCGGCGGGGAATTGCTCTACGCCGTGCGGGCCGACGCGCAGGGCGCGGAACTCCTGGCCCTGATCGATGCGGTACGACGCTTTCATCAGTGCGTGAGGAGGAAATCAGGATGAGAAAAATATTTCCGCCGCCGGGTCTGAGGCGGTACTTATGTCTTATTCCCGCCGCAGTTCTCTGCGGGATGCTGCTTCTGCTCCTGTCGCCGCAGACCCCGGCCGCCTGGGCGGAAACGGCGGGGGTGCTGACTTACGAGGTCAACGCCGACGCGACGACAGTCACTATCACCGCCTGCGATTACGGCCCGGGCGCGACTGACACGGCGGTGGCCGGCGCCTTCGCCGCCATAGAAGCCGCCGGCTATACCATAACGCACATCGGCGACAACGCCTTCTGGAGCAGCTTTGCTCTCGCCGCCCAAACCCGGCCTGATTTGAAAAACATCACTATCCCGGCCGGCGTAGTAAGTATCGGCCGGAACGCCTTCTTCTACTCGGCGCTGGAAACGGTCAACCTGCCGGAAGGACTGACGGAAATCGGACGAAGCGCTTTTTACGGGAGCGCGGACTTGACCGCCTGCGTTATTTCCGCCGCCTCCGGATTGGAAAAGATCGGGGAGAATGCCTTTTTTGACTGCCCCGCCCTGCTTACCATTAACCTTCCCGCCGGCTTAAAAAGCATCGGGGAGTCGGCCTTTGCCCTCTGCTCCAGTCTGAACGGCGTTACCCTCCCCGCGAACCTGGAATTTTACGGAGAGGGGATTTTTGCCAATTGTGAAAGCCTCTCCGCCATCACTATCCCGGAAGGGTGGACGACTATCCCCTTTGGCGCTTTTGCCTGCGTCGCCCTGACCGAAATTACCATCCCGGCGAGCGTAGTCACTATCGAAGAAGCCGCCTTCACCGGCTGCGCCTCTCTGGCTCAGGTGATTTTTGCGCAGGGTTCGCAGCTGGAAACCATCGGGCCGTATGCCTTTGAGAACTGCGCGGCCCTGACGGACATCACCATACCGGCAAGCGTAACCCTGGTAGACGAGTTTGCCTTTTTGAACTGCCGCGCCGCTGATGAAAATGTGATCGGCGGCCTGACCACTGTGACTTTTGCCGCCGGCTCAGAGCTGAACACGCTGGGGCGGAGCGCCTTTCAGGGCTGCCGGGCCCTGGCCGCCATCCAGATTCCCCGGGGTGTAACCGTAGTAAACGACTCCGCCTTTGTGGATTGCCTGAGCCTGGCCAGCGTCGAATTTGAAACCGGCAGCGAGCTGAACCTCATCGGGGTGAGCGCCTTTGAGAATTGCCCGGCGCTGACGGAGATCGAAATTCCGGCGGGCGTTACGAAAATCGAAGATTACGCCTTCATGGCAAGCGGTCTGGAAAGACTGACCTTCGCGGCCGCTTCGCTTCTGAGCGAGATCGGAGAGGGCGCTTTTGAAAACTGCGCGGCGCTCACGGACGTGGCCGCCCTGCCCGCCGACCCGGGGAACCCCGTCACCTTCCCCGCCAGCTTGGCAATAATCGGCGAGGCGGCGTTTTCCGGCTGCGCCGGGCTGGCGGAGCTGAATATTTCCCACGCCGAAAACGTCGTTCTCGCCAAAATCGCGCTTAACGCCTTCAAGGATTGCCTGCAACTGGAAGAGGTCTTTCTGCCGCCGACGATGACTTTTATAGATCTCTGGGCTTTTGGGGCGACGGCGACCCGCATTATTTCCGTGAACGGCGTCCCGGTATCATTACCGACTTTTCCTGTCCTCGTCGAGGCCGAATACGATTCCTACGCTCTGTGGTGGGCGAGGCAGAGCTACAATTCATACCGCGTCGTCGCGAGCGTCGGCGAGATGCGGGCCAACCCGCCCGGTTTGATGTACAAGTACATCCCCTACGAGTTCATCGCCAAGACCCACGTGCCGGACAACGAAGATCTGCGCTTCTGGCTGACCGACAGCCAGGGGCAGCCGCTGGAACTGCCGGCGGGGCTGTATCTCGCGGACGGGGTGGAGGATACGTCGCACATTCCCGGTACGATCTACGGTTCGCCTTTGGATTATACGGACTTTGAGAGCGGGGTCGCCTTTACGATGCACGCGCAGAATATCGAGGGCGGGTTTACTGCGGCGGCTGGTTTTACCATCCGGCTGGCTCCTACGCCGGACAATCCTTTCCTGGTAAGCTATGTGAATGAGTACCCGCTCGCGCCGGATCCTGTCCACGGCGGCGACGGGCACATCGGGATGCTGAACGCCGTGAGCGGCGACTATGAGATAACGGGCTATCGGGACGCGGCCGGCAACCAGATTATGTATATTAAGGACGCCCCCCATCCCCTGTTTGACAGTCTTTGGATCGACGGGATCAAGCAGACGCCGGTCGTACACTACACAGACGAGGACGGCAGCACGCGCGTCACGATTCTGGCGCAGACCATCAGGGATTTGGATAACGGGGCGCATACCGCGGCGGCGGCTTTTCGCCGGGCGGACGCCGGCGGGGATCCTGCCCTTGAGGCCTATGCCGACTGGAATGAGAACTGGGACGGATTCAGCGACAATCTGGACGTCGTCGCCCAGAATTTTACCGTGCGCCTTACGCGGGCGGACGGGAGCGATCCCAGCGACGACGGTGATAACAGCGACGGCGACAATGGCGACGGCGACAATGGCGACGGCGATAACAGCGGCGGCGATAACAGCGGCGGCGACAATGGCGACGGCGACAATGGCGGCGGCGATAACAGCGGCGGCGATAACGCCGGCGGCGATAACAACGGCGGTGATAACAGCGGCGGCGATAACGGCGGCGGCGATAACAGCGGCGGCGATAGCAGCGGCGGCGATAGCAGCGGCGGCGGTGACGATAACGCCGGCGGAACCGGGGCCGGCGCGGGCGGTGCGGGTGAAACCGGCGCGGGTGGTGCGGGTGAAACCGGCGCGGGCGGTACGGGTGAAACCGGCGCGGGCGAGGCCGGGGAAGCCGCGGAGGCGGCCGGGGCCGGTGCGGGTGAAACGGGAGCAGGCGGCGCCGGCGAACCCGGAGCGGGCGGCGCTGAAGCTGAAGCGGCCGCTCCCGCCGGGGCCGGCGCGGAGGAAACGGGAACCGGCGCAGTCAGCGGACTGGCCGTGGACGAAAACGGGCGCTTCTACTTCGTGCTGGACGGGAGCGGCACGCCCCTGGAAGTGCGGGTTGACCTTCCGCTGGCGGAATATGAAGATTTGCGCTTTGACGGCGCGCTCTGGGCGGTGGGGGCTGATTACGCCGTCCGTTCCGGCAGCACCATCCTGACCATCGCCGCAGAGCGGCTCGAACGTTATGACGCCGGCATACACACCCTCAAGGCGGATTTTCAATCCGAATCCGTGGAAATCGTTTTTGCCCTCATAAAGAACGTCTCCCGCCAAGAAGCGGCCCAGCC
>JAISWK010000070.1 GCA_031270805.1 Gracilibacteraceae bacterium | reverse complement strand
AGGGAGTCGTAGGGGCGCGCATTGCGCGCCCGCAGAACAAAATGGGGGACACGGGCGCGCAATGCGCGCCCCTACGATACCCGGGGGTTGCCGCCAATGCTTTTCCACACAGTCTGCCGAGACATTTTTATCCGCTTTCCAGGCGGGGTAATGGAGGCAGAACCAGGTGCAGTACCGGATAAATGAAAAAAACGGGGATCGGATCTCCGCGCTGGCCTTTGGCTGTATGCGCTTCGACCGGGACGACGCCGCCACGGAACGGCAGATCCTGACCGCGATTGACGGGGGAGTAAATTATTTTGACACGGCCTATGTTTATCCGCGCAGCGAGGAACGGCTCGGACGCATCCTGGCGGCGAACAAACGGCGGGAGGCCGTTTTTCTGGCGGACAAGCTGCCGCCCTACTTAGTGAAAAATATCGCCGACGCGGAAAAAATACTGACCGCCCAGCTTAAACGCCTGCAGACGGAGCGGATCGACTATTACCTCATCCATATGCTGGCGGGGGCCGGCGAATGGGAGCGCCTCGGCGCCCTGGGGCTGCCGGATTGGCTGGCCCGGCGGCAAAAGGCGGGCGTCCTGGGTAATATCGGTTTTTCTTACCACGGCGGTCTGCCGGAGTTCCGCCCTTTGCTGGATGTGCATGACTGGGATTTCTGCATGTTGCAGTACAATTATTTTGACGAACACAGTCAGGCCGGGCGGGACGGGGTGAAAGCCGCAGCCGGCAGAGGCTTGCCGCTGATGATCATGGAACCGCTGCGGGGCGGAAAACTGGCCGCTCCCCCTCCCGCCGCCCGGGCCGTCTGGGAAAACGCCGTCCCCGCTCGTTCGCCGGCGGAATGGGGTTTGCGCTGGGTCTGGAATCACCCGGAAGTGCTGACTGTTTTATCCGGAATGAATTCCGAAGCCATGGTGCGGGAAAACGTGCGCGCAGTGGAAGACGCCGGCCCGGACAGCCTCGGCCCGGCGGAACTGGCTCTTTACGCCGAGGCCCGCCGCCTCCTCGCCGCCGCCACCAAAGTGCCCTGCACGGGCTGCAATTATTGTATGCCCTGTCCGCACGACGTGGACATCCCGCTTTGTTTTTCCACCTACAACGACCTGGCCCTGCAGCCGCGCTCCCTGACCCTCTTCGCCTATATTTTTCGCCTCCACACGCACGAAGCCTCCCTCTGCCGGCGCTGCGGCCACTGTACCCCCCGCTGTCCGCAGGGGATTGACATCCCGACCCAGTTAGGCGAAGTGGCCCGCCGGCTGGAACGATTCCCCTACAGACCGGCCCGGGCGCTGATAAAGCGTTTTATGCGCCTGCGCTGACCAAATATATAAGGAGGAACCCTTATGCCTGACGTTCCCATCGTCTACGTGATCTCGGACGCTCTCGGCGAAACGGCGGAATTGGTTTATAAAGCCGCCGCCGCCCAATTCAACCTCTCCCGCGCGGAATTCCGCCGCAAATCCTATGTCCAGACGGAAGCGCATATCGACGAGATCATCGCCGAAGCGGCCGCAACGGAGGCCATTCTCGTTTACACCATGGTCGTCAATCAACTGCGCGTTTACCTCGATCGGAAAGCGCGGGAAAAAAGCCTCGTGGCCATTGACATCCTGAGTCCCCTGATCAGCGCCCTGAGCGCCAAACTCGGGGTGGAACCCCAGAGCGTGCCGAATATCACCCACCGCGTCGACGAGCAGTATTTTCGCAAAATAGAGGCCGTGGAATTCGCCGTGAAATACGACGACGGCAAAGAACCTCGCGGCGCTCTCTACGCCGACGTCGTGCTGATCGGCGTATCGCGCACCTCGAAAACCCCGCTCAGCATGTACCTGGCGCACAAAGGGGTCAGGACGGCCAATATTCCGCTCGTGCCGGAGGTATCGCCGCCGCGGGAACTTTTTCTCGCCTCGCCGCAGAATGTCTTCGGCCTGATCCTCAGTCCGGACAAACTCAATTCCATCCGCAGCGAGCGCCTAAAATCCATGGGCATGGATACAACTTCTAATTATGCCAAATATAACCGTATTGTAGAGGAATTGGAGTATGCGGAAAATATTATGAAACGCATTGGCTGCATGGTGATCGACACGACGAACAAAGCGGTGGAAGAAACAGCCGGCATTATTCTGCAGACGGTGTATCGCCGGCAGGATAAAGCTTGAATCGGGAAAGGAGCATTTATGACCAAGAAATATGTATATCTATTCCGCGAAGGGGACAAGGAAATGCGGAACCTGCTTGGGGGCAAGGGGGCCAACCTGGCCGAGATGACCAATATCGGCCTGAACGTGCCCTTCGGCTTCACCTTGACGACGGAGGTCTGCCGCGAATACTACGCCGGCGGGGAAAAATTTCCGCCCGGCCTCTGGGAGCAAGTGCTGCCGGCGGTGGCCGATGTGGAAAAAGCCGGCGGCAAAAAATTCGGCGCCGTCCAAAACCCGCTGCTCGTCTCCGTCCGCTCCGGCGCGCCGGTTTCCATGCCCGGGATGATGGACACCATCCTGAACCTGGGTCTGAACGATGAAACGGTGGCCGGCCTGGCCCAGGCGACGGACAACCCGCGTTTTGCCTATGACTGCTACCGCCGCTTCATTCAGATGTTCGGCGACGTGGTACTCGGCATCGAGAGCTACCATTTCGAGTATGTGCTGGACGATGTGAAAAAAGAGCGGGGAGCGGCCTATGATTCCGATCTGAGCGTGGAAAGCCTGCAGGAAGTGGTGGAAAAATTCAAGAGTATCATTCGCCGCGAAACCGGGCGGGATTTTCCCTTCGACCCTTACGATCAGCTGCGCGAGGCCGCGACGGCCGTGTTCCGTTCCTGGAACAATCAGCGGGCAAAAATCTACCGTCGGGCGAACGGGATTCCGGACGATATCGGCACGGCCGTAAACGTGCAGAGCATGGTTTTCGGCAATATGGGCGCCGACTCCGGCACGGGGGTCGCTTTTACCCGCAATCCGTCCACGGGGGAGCGGGTTCTCTACGGGGAATTCCTCATGAACGCCCAGGGGGAGGACGTGGTGGCCGGCATCCGCACGCCTAAGCCCATCAGCATCCTGAAAGAGGACAATCCGGCCGTGTACGGGCAGTTCACCGAGATCGCCGGGCGCCTGGAAAATCATTATCGCGATATGCAGGATATCGAGTTTACCATCGAAAAGGGGCGTCTCTATATCCTCCAGACCCGCAACGGCAAATGCACGGCGGCGGCGGGCATCCGCATCGCGGTGGAACTGTGCCGCGAAGGTCTCATCTCCAAAGAGGAAGCCGTGCTGCGCATCGACCCGGCCCAGCTGACCCAATTGCTGCACCGGCGGATTGACGATAGCGCCCGCCTGGACGTTATCGCCCACGGACTGCCGGCTTCCCCCGGCGCGGCCTCGGGCCGGCTGGTCTTTGACGCCGACGTGGCGGAGCGGCGCGGCGACGACGGGGAAAAAGTCATCCTCGTCCGCATGGAGACGACGCCGGACGATATCCACGGCGTGCTGGCCGCTCAGGGCATCCTGACCAGCCGGGGCGGCATGACGAGCCACGCGGCGGTGGTGGCGCGCCACATGGGCAAACCGGCCGTCTGCGGCTGCGAGGCTTTGAAAATATCTTACGCCGATCACCGGCTGACCATCGGGGACGCCGTTTTTGCCGAAGGAGACGAAATAAGCATCGATGGCGCGACGGGGCGGGTGATGCGCGGTATTATCCCCATGGTCGACCCGGAATTGAGCGACGAATTCTTGGCCCTGCTGGGCTGGGCGGATAATATTCGGACGATGAACGTGCTGGCCAACGCCGACACGCCGGCGGACGCGGCCAAGGCGCGGGCCTTCGGAGCCGAGGGCATCGGTCTTTGCCGCACCGAGCATATGTTCATGGACCAGACCCGGCTGCCCATCGTCCAGGAGATGATTCTGGCCAACGACGCCATAGAACGCGCCCCTTTTCTCGCCCAGCTGCTCGTCATGCAGGAAGATGATTTTTATGGCATCCTGAAAGCGATGGCCGGCCTGCCCGTGACCATTCGCCTGCTTGATCCGCCGCTGCACGAGTTTTTGCCCTCGATCGAGGATTTGACGGAGGAATTATTGAAGCTTCGCCTGCGGGCGGACAGCGAGACCCGGGAGACGCAGCAGGAGATATATAAAAAAGAGGGCGTGCTGAAGCGGGTGCGGGCCCTGCATGAGGAAAATCCCATGCTCGGCCATCGCGGCTGCCGCCTCGGCATCTCTTTCCCCGACATATATGCGATGCAGTCGCGGGCCATTTTCCAAGCGGCGGCCCGTTTGGCCCGGGAGGGGATACCGGTGCTGCCCCAGGTCAAAATCCCGCTTGTGGTTCATTATAAAGAACTGGAGATTCTGCGCACCCAGACAGAGGAGGTCGCGCGGCAGGTCATGCGGGAACAAAATGTCCAGATCGAATACAAGATCGGCACGATGATTGAAATCCCGCGGGCGGCCCTTACCGCGGACGAAATAGCGCGCTATGCGGACTTTTTCTCCTTTGGCACGAATGACCTGACCCAGACGACTTTCGGCTTCTCCCGCGACGACGCCGAAGGCAAGTTTTTGCCGGTTTACCTGGACGAGGGCATTTTGCCCCATAATCCTTTTGCCGTACTCGATCCGGGCGGCGTGGGTAAGGTCATGGCGATCTGCGTCGAGCTGGCCCGCAGCGTCAAACCGGATTTCAAGATTGGCATCTGCGGCGAACACGGCGGCGATCCCTCTTCGATTGACCTATGCCAGAAGCTGCGGCTGAACTATATTTCCTGTTCACCGTTCCGCGTGCCTGTCGCCCGGTTGGGAGCGGCGCAGAGTAGGCTGAATAAGTGATGAGGGATTAGTAAAGAGAGAAGAGTAAAGAGGAAAGAGAGTTCTCGTCTCACTCTTTACTCTTTCCTATCCACTCTTTCCTCCTTCTACGCCCGCGCAGTATGCCCAGGGTTGCCCGGATAAATG
>JAISWK010000050.1 GCA_031270805.1 Gracilibacteraceae bacterium | reverse complement strand
TTTCCTCGCTCGTGCCCGTCAGCAGCGTCATCTGCAGCTTCATGAGGGCTTCCGTCCAGGTTTTCGCGCCGTAGCGCAGCTCGTTCCGGTCGGCCAGAACCCTGTCCTCTTCGCGCTCTGTCCGCAGGGTGTCGGGGAGGTTGACGACCATGCCCCGCATATTGGCCATGATGTCCTCCCGGCGCTGGGCGAAGGTGGATTCCGGGAAGCGATCCAGTATACCGCGCAGCGCGCTCACGCGCGCGTCGATGCGCTGCGGCATTTCATCCAGGGCGCTCTCATAGACTTCCCGCTCCTGGGAGGTGAAGGCGGCCTGCCGCCCCGCGCCGTCGTTCAGAACCAAGTCCTCAAAGCCGCCGAGGCCGAACTCCAGCGTGTAGTCGGCGCTGCCGGCCAGTTTGTTCACCAGGTCATTCAGCCTCTTATATTCGCCTGGCTCTATCCTTCCTTCCGCCCCCTCGAGCAGGCTTTTCAGCGATTTGCGGAAGGGCTCCTTCAACAGGGTGGCGCGGGCCTTGCGCTCGTCCCTGATCCGATTATTGTCCGCCTTGATCTCGGCCGAGGCCAGGGCTTTCAAATTGTCGCTGTGCTTCTGCCTGGCCGCGGCCTTCTCCGTGTTGCAGTCCGCTTGGATCGTAAACCTTTTGTCGCCGTAAATTTTCAGCGCCTGCCTGTAAGCCGCCAGAGCCGCGTCCAGCAGCCCGGCCTCTTGCAGTCCCTGGCGCAGGGAGGCGGCGCTCTCGAAGCGCGCCAGGCGCCTCTGGGGGCGGGAAGACTCCCCGCGCCAGGCGCTGCTCTTGGTCGAGGCGGTGTAGGTGTATTGAACCGGCCCCGCCTCCTGACTCTCGCCCAGCAGCGTCGTCGCGAAGCGCAGATCCTGCGCCCGCGCCTCGTCCTCCAGCTCCGCCTGGAGCTTTTTCGCCTCCCCCTGGAAGTCTTCGGGCGGCAGGCCGCGCAGCAGGGCGGGCAGGAGCTGCTCCCGCAGCAGCCCGCAGCCGTTCCAGGCTTCCAGGTTGCGCAGGACATTGGCGCGCAGGCCGATGAGGAAGCGGTTAAATTCCATATGGCTGAATTGGGAATCCATGTCCGCGACGCTCTGAATCTTGTCCACGCCGGGGATATCTGTCAGATCCTTCTGGCGCAGCAGTCCGTTCAGGGCCTGGGGCAGGGCGTCCGCATAGCCGGAAAGGAGGCCGCCGAAGCCCTCCCAGTTGAGGAAGGCGCCGCTCTCCAGGCGCTCGGCGAAGTAGCGTCCGCCTGCCTGCGCGCCCGCCGCCTGCTCCTTCTGCGCCGCCGCCGCGGGCGCGCCGCTCAGGAAGGCTTCGTAGGAGATGGCGCCGGCGGGCTTCTCGGCGGTAATCGGCGGAATAGCCTCTTCCAGCCGGCTTTTGAAGACGTCTTCGTCCTCCGTGTCCAAAAGCGCCCGCCGCGTTTCCCACAGCGCCTCCCATTGCGCGGGGAGCAGCTCGGCGTTGACCTGGATGAGGCGGTCCCGGAAGAGTTCGTCGGCGCTCCCCTCGTTGCGCTGGACGACGGACATGAGCTCCTGTATGGCGTCGCGCAGAACCGTTTCGCTCCGGCGCTCTTCCGGCGTCATCCGCGCGATCTTCTTGTCCAGCAGGGGCTGCCACGATTTAACAAACATGTGCTCGTCCAAAAGCTGCTCCAGCAGCCGCGCCGACTGGGCGGCTGCGTGGCTGAGCGAGGACAGCAGGCCCCGCTTCGTGTAGCTGGACGCGGCGGTTTCCACCAGCGCGGGGCTGCCGCCGAGCAAGGTGGCGCCAAAGCGGGCGATGAAGGCGCTCCGGGCCTCCGCCCGCGCGATGAGAGGCAGGTTTTGGGCGATGGCGGAATCCAGGATCTCCAGATTGCCCTCTATCTGGGTGCGCAGCTGCTCCGCGTACTCCGCGAAGGCTTCCTCGTCCAGATCAGAGAGGCTGCGCTGGACGTCGGCATCGGTCCGGATGAAGCTGCGCAGCGCTGCCGCGCTCGCGCCGAGCTGGTTCAGGCGCTCCCGGTAACGGTCGGAAGCCTCGCGGAAGGAGGCGTCGGTTTCCAGGACCCCCTGGTAAGCCTCTGCAAAAGCCGCGGGATCCGAGCTGAATTTTTCGGTCAGCGCCCGCCGCCCCAGGCGCTGGAGCATCGCGGCGCGCAGGCTTTCGGCGGCGTCCGGCTTGAGAAGCAGCGGGTTTTCGGCGCTCTGGCGTCTCAGGAAGCTGTTGCAGGCCGCGATGTTCTCCTGCAAGGCGATGTTGAAGCGCTCCATCCTCCGACTGAAGTCCTGTATGGAAAGCGGGGGTATCCCGCCTTCGCGCAGGATGGGAAATTCTTCCTCCAGCAGCGACCAGATCGGATCGCTGAAGGGCGCCAGGTGCCAGTTCGCGCGGACGGTCTCCCCGGTGCCCTGCCCGGTGCGGATGTACTGCTGCCATTCCTCCCGCCGCCGCACGGTCTCGAGCTTCGCCTCCGCCGCCACCGCCGCCTCCGTCCGCCCCTTCTGATAGGACGGGTCCGAGAGGATGGCGCCGGCGGCCAGGCCGGAGGCGGCGGCTATGGCGTAGAGCCGGGAAAGCTGCCGCTGCTCCACCCCTTCCGGCGCCTGCCGCTCCACATGGTTCTGCAGGGACAGGGCGGCGCCGTGCAGCAGGAGGAAATAATTTGCCTGCGGCTGGGCGACGGCCAGGTCGTCCAGATGGTCGCTGACGGCGGCCTTGGGAATCGGCAGCGCCTTGTACTGCGCGTTCATCTCCTTCGCCATCTCCCCGGTGAAGTCGGCCGGGCGGGTGTCGAGCAGGCGCGTGAGCATGGACGAAAGCTCCGCCGCCTCGGGCGGCGCGCCGGCAGCGCCCAAGGCCGAGAGGTCAAGGGCCTCAGCGGGCTGGAGGCGCTGGGCCAGATCCTCGGCGAAGCTCTGGGCAAGGCCATCCTCCGCCTTCTCGCCCTCGTGCGCCTCGCGCCAGTCCATGATGCCCTGCTCCATCTGATCCATCATGGCAAAGGCGGGCGCGAGAAAGGCCCGGCGCTCCTCCTGCGCCCTCCGGCGCGCGGCCTCCTCGCCCAGGGCGGCTTGGAGCTCCGCCTCCTTCTGGCGCTGCCAGCTTTTGCGCTCGCTCTTGGACAGGGACTTCGCGGCCCCCTGCTTCAACTCTTCCGCGATTTGGACGCTGCGCAGGGGAATTACCTCGTCCATACCGGCGAGGGGCCGCCTGGCCTGCCTCCGCGCCTGCTGCTCGCCGATCTCCGGGGCCGGGCGCGCCTGGACCGTGCGCGCCTGGGCCGCGCGCTGCCGCAAAAGCTCCTGTTCGGCCTGTCTTTCCCTCTGCATCGTTTCCGGTGTGTTCATGTCAGCGTTCCTTTCTCATTTCAGCGCGGAGCAGGCCGCGATGGTATTCGACCGCCTGCGCCTCGACGGAGTCGAAGAGCTTGTGTACCAATTTGCCCGTCGCCGCGTCCCCGCTGCAAAAAACCGCGTCGGGCGTCCGACCGGCCTCTCGCAGGGCGCGGAACGAGTATAAAAGCAGCCGCCGTATGTCGCCGGCCTTCTTCGCGTAGAGCAGATCCAGCCACAGATCGTTTTGCTCAAAATCCGCCAGCAGGAGAAGGCCCTCTATGGCCCCGCCCGCAGAGAGGCAGACGGCGCTGAAATCCGGGTGCGCGCCCGCGTAATCCGCGTCGGCGCAGAGCAGATCGTCCTGCCGCCGCCTGTCGCGGCGGAACTGATCCAGGCAGTATTCGGGCGTCTGCCCCAGCGCCCGAAGCGCGGACTCTTCTCCCCCCCGCGCCGCGGCGGGATCGCCCTGGAGGATGGGGGCCTCCCGGACGCTGTCCCAGGGCAGGCGGAATATGCCGCCGCTTTCCGAGAACAAGGCAAAGCCGAAGCGCAGGAAAAGCGCATCGAGGGCGTGGGCGCTCCCGCCCTGCGCGCTGTAGAAAACCGAAAGGCTGGGGCTGCCCGTGCCGGCAAAGGCGCGCAGGGCGGCTTTCAGCAGAGCGGCCCCGCAGCCGCGCCCCCGGAAGTCGGGCGCCACATAGAACCAGGCCAGCTTGCAGCCGCCGGGCAGCGGGCGGAGCAGGGCGGCGCCGCAGGCCGTGCCGGCAAAGACGCAGCCGAGGCGAATATCCCCCTGCGCCCCGCCCGCCGGCGGGAAGAGGGGGGCGAACAGGCGGGCGTTGTTCTTTGTGACGGGCGTGATCTGTATCATCGCAAACACACACCAACTCTTTCTCTTGTAAAAGCGCGCCGCCGGGGGTATACTGTTTCTGTAGCGAAGCCCCGCGCGGATGCACAACGACAATTCATCTACAACGAGGGAGGAAGCCCATGCCCATCAAGAAGGAAAAAAAACGCGATATCCCCCCCAGAGCGCCCCGGAAGCCGCCGGACGACAGCCCGGAGGACATGGAGCTGACCATCCCCCGGCAGTCGCGGGACGCGCTCAACCTCGAGGGCAGCATGTTCGACACGAACGCGCAAAAACGCTTTCAGGGAATCAACCGCCAAGGCTCCGTCTTTGAAAAAGGGAGCGTCTTTCACCCGGAAGCCTGAAGCGCCGCAGCCGGCGGCCCCGTCCCCGCCCCGGGGCGCCCCTTACAAAAGCTGGTGGGCGTAAGGCTCGAAATCCGAGCGGGTGAACACCTTCCCCGTCTTCACGAACTCGTAGCGTATGGCTTGCAGGTAATGGCGCATGTGCACCTTCCCGCCGGCCTCCGGATCGCCGGCAGCCAAAAAGGCGGCGTTCAGGATACAGTTTTTGATGTTCCCGCCCACGAACTCGAAGCGGTCGGCGAGAAAGCGGACGTCCACGTCGTCAGCCAGCGGCGTGTTTTTGGGGATGGTCGCCGTCCACAGGATATGCCGCGTCTCCGGGTCCGGGAACTGAAATTCCACGATGAACTTCATGCGGCGGAAGAATGCCGGATCAATATTGTGCTTGTAGTTGGTCGCGAGAACCGAGACGCCGTCGTAGGCTTCGACTTCCTGCAGGAGCAGGGCCGTCTTGTTGTTGTTGGACGACTGGTTGGCGCCGCCGTCGTCCGAGCGCTTGGCGAATAGGGTGTCGCACTCGTCGAAGAACAGCACCACATTGCACTTTTTCGCCTCCCGGAAGATCATGGAGATGCTCTTCTCCGTCTCGCCCACGTACTTGTCCACGACCTTCGACAGATCCACCCGGTACAGCTCCAGGTTCAGCGCGTTGGCCAGCACCTGGGCGCACATGGACTTGCCGGTGCCGGGCGCGCCGAACAGCAGCACGGACAGACCGCGCCCGTAGGGGTATTTCCGGTTGTAATCCCATTCCTCGTAGATCTGCTTGCGGTAGCGAATCTGATCGCAGGCGTATTCCAAAGACTGGCGCTGATCCTTTGACATGACGATGTCGTCCCAGGTGTAGGTGGCCTTGATCTTCGTCGCCTTCTGCGTCAGCTCGTGGCTCATCTGGTTGTAGCAGGCTTCAAAGAGGCAGCCCCGCGATATCCGGTCGCTCTTTTTCATGGCGGAAAGGGCGCGGCCCATCTTCAGCGCGTTCTTGATCTTGCCGGGCGTAAAGAGGAATTTTGCCGCCATCTCCACGAGGTCCACTTCCTCGTCGAGATCGTAGGCTTGGGCGTAGTGCTGCCAGAGCTCCTCGCGCTCGCGGCCGGAAGGGGTGGGCAGCTCGAAATGGGCGTAATCCAGACTGGTGATCTCCTTCATGGGCAGCTTCTCCTGGCTGGAGGTGAAGACCGTGACCTTGCGTTCCGCCAGCTTGCCGAAGGCGAGGTCCATGTAGCCGAAGAACTTCTCCTTTTCCTCCTCCCGGTAGCCCAGGTTCGTCAGGCAGCAGCAGGCGTCCGTAAGGACGCACTCCCGGGCCAGCGCCCATAGCGCTTTTTCGACGAAGCTGAAATCGTAGGCAAAGAGCTTGCCGCAATCCATGGCGACGCAGTTCGTACTCTGGGCGGCGCAGAAATGCCGGATGGTGAAGCGCCGGCCGCTCCCCTCGTCCCCGAAGAGGGAAAAGACGCGCGTGCCGTCCGCGTAGGCGATGTTCAGGGCCCCCAGCTGCTCTTCGTTGGCGATCAGCGGATCCAGGGCCTCCCCGCCCGTCAGCATGGAGAAAAAGCGGCTGTATTTTTCATCGAGGCGGAGGGCGGAGCCGCCGAAAAGGAAGTCTATCATGCGCTTGTCGGGGGAGAGCAGGGTGGAAAAGGGCATGGTCTCGACGACGCGCATGTCCAGGACGGGGGCGAGCTGCTCCAGGGCCAGGGACATGTCACTCGACGCGGCCGTGATGCTGAAATCCGCGCCGTAGTACACGCGGGCGGCGGACTCGAAGCTGGGGGCGGTCAGGGAGGCGTTCTGGTTGATGATCTGGAAGACGGCCGCGTAATTCGTCTGCGTCGAAGACAGGATGGCGCAGGCGAAGCAGAAGAGGGAAAAGGGCGAAAGACCCAGTTTCCGGCTGAGCGAGTAGAGCGGCATGGGCGTCTTCGCGAGGTCCACGGCCTGCGCGCGGCTCTCCACATAGGCGAACAGCTCTCGCACGTCCAGATCGTCCTCCGGCTCGGAGCGCGGCGCGGGTGCGCCCATGTCGACAAAATCGGAGAAGAGATCCTCCAGATCGCCCAGGTCCGCCGGAGCCGCTTCCGGGTTGTCCTCGTCCGCGGCGGCCTCTTTCCCGCCCGGCGCCCGCCGCAGGGAAAAGTCGGCGATGCGCTTCTTGCAGAGATCGTGCGCGATCTCTATGTCCGGGTAGAGGACGTTTTTAAAGCCGCCCTCGCCGCTCGCAAAGAGCAGCTTCATGTTCGCGATGTAGGCGCTCATGCGCAGGTCGGCGCCGGCGAAGACGTGATCCGCGTATTCAGCGTAGCTCTCAAAGGGGGTTCCCGCCTTTTCCGGGGGGAACAGATCGTATATGAGCATATTTCCTCCTGCCTTCCCTTCCTCCGGTAACCCGCTTCAGTCTCAACAGCTTATTTCATTTGGACATTCGCCCATGGAAGCTCAAATGCAAATCGCCCTCGCGGCATTGCTACCATTATATTCTAGTACGAATAGAGGTATAATGTCAAGCCGAGTTTTCCCAAGTGACAGGGCATCATGACATGAAGCAGGACAGAGAAAAACCCGCCGGAATGCTTGATTTCAGCGGGTTTATCATTTGGCGGTATTGGTCGGAGCGACAAGACTTGAACTTGCGGCCTCTACCACCCCAAGGTAGCGCTCTAGCCAAACTGAGCTACGCCCCGCCGCTTATCCAATCTACCACATTAGCGGACAAAAATCAACCCCGCCCCAAAAAAATTCTACCTGTGCGGATGAAAGGTGAGTTTTGATCACTGATCATTCATACGTCCATTCAACGATATTCCGTTTTTCCGGGTCAAACACCGCTCCCACCAGCACAATCTGGCGCCCCCCGGCCATATATTGTTCGGCGTAACCCTTGTTTTTTATTTGGGCAAGTGCCGCATCCACATCTTGTTTTCCGCTCAGTTTGAACTCCATGATGTATCGCGTCTCCGGAAGAGTGATCTCCAAGTCGGAGCGTCCTCTGCTGCTGTGGATCTCAACCGCTGCGTACTGGCCCATCAGAGTAGTCACCAGAAACATTACGGTCTGATAATGCGCTTCCGCCGTGAATTTGCCTTTCAAATCATAGGGAATCGAAGAAAAAAATGCTTGGAAGCGGCGCATAAAAGCGTCTACATCTCTATTTCGTAAGTCCCGCACAAACTGTTTCGCGTCAAAATCCTGCCGCTGGGAATCCGGCGCGTAATAGTTAAACAATTCCTGGGTAAAACCGTATCGAACTTCTGCGTTCGGGAATCCCAGAGTATATTCGCTGTCGGCGTATGATTTTATCGTCAAGTAGCCGCTCTGATAAAGCAGCGGGACTATATTGGCGCTGCCGGCGCGGTAGTCGGTAAGTTCGTCGTCAGTCGCGGTGATTTCATCGTTAAATTCCATGAGGTTGAAACTGTGTTCGGCCAGCGACTTGACAAGAAATGTGGGCGTCCCCGTCTGAAACCAGTAGTTGCGAAATTTGTTTCCACTCA
>JAISWK010000024.1 GCA_031270805.1 Gracilibacteraceae bacterium | reverse complement strand
CGGGTGGCCCGCGACTACGAGTACGAGAGGCTCGGCACCGTGTCTTTGCTCGCGGGCATGGATCTTGTCACGGGCGAGGTATTAGGCCTGGTGCGCGACAGCCACAAGAGCTCGGACTTGTGTTTCTATCGGCAGTCAATCGGCAGCGACTGCCGATAGAAAAAGATTTATTATCGACGCATCCAACCTCTTCAAGGAGGGGTATTTTCCATGCGCAGCGCCGCCGCCGACCGCCGATCCGCGCACAGCGGCAGCAATCCCCCGGCGGAGGTCGCGGGCGGATACGGCTCGTGCCGGCCGCCAAAAGCCGGGTCGTTCGTATGCAGACATTCGGCCCAAGTTCCGGGCGCGGCCAGGGCCGGAGGCAGACGGAGGACGGGGTGGGCGTCCGCAGTCGGGTGAAAATTGAAAAGAAACAGCAGGTTTTTCTTCGTAAAAGTCAGGGTTTTGGCCGCCTCATCCAAGAGAAGCAGTTGCGGGGCCTCCTCCGTCAGCCGCTCGGCGACGGTGAGAGCGAGCATCGCCTTGTCAAAATTTTCCAAATAATGGTAGCGCAAATGCGCGTCGTCGGCCAGACTCCACTGCCGCCGCGCATAATGGAAGCTGCCCCCGTTGCCGGGACGGGGAAAATCCACCCATTCCGGGTGGCCAAATTCATTGCCCATAAAATTCAAGTAGGCGTCGCCGCAAACGCAGGTGAGGAAGCGAATCATCTTGTGCAAAGCCACGGCCCGCTCGATCACCTGACTCTGGGACTCTTTGTCCATCTGGGTGTACATTTCCCGGTCGGCCATGCGGAAGATCAGGGTTTTGTCCCCGACCAGGGACTGATCATGCGACTCACAGTAAGCCACGACTTTTTCCTGCGGTCGTCTCTGCGTCTGCTCATGCCAGAGCGCCCCCATCTCCCAGTCTTCGTCGCTCCGCGTCTCCAGGGTGCGGATCCAGAAGTCCGGCAGCCCCATGCCGAGACGGTAATCGAAGCCCAGTCCGTCGCAAGCGATCGGCAAGCACATACCGGGCATCCCGCTCATATCTTCGGCAATCAGAATAACGCGGGGGTTGACTTCCCGGCAGAGGGCGGTCGCCAGCTGCAGGTAGGCCACGGCGTCCGTGTCGGTGTTTGGGGAAAAATATTTTTTGTAATCGCCAAAATCGCAGCCCAAGCCGTGGTCGTGGTACAGCATCGAGGTGACGCCGTCAAAACGGAAGCCGTCAAAATGAAATTCCGCCAGCCAGTATTTCAGGTTGGAGAGGAGGAAATGCAGCACCTCGGGCTTGGCGTAATCGAACAGCTTCGTTCCCCATTGCGGGTGGGAGCCGGCCGGGCCTTTATGGCAAAATTGCCAGACCGTGCCGTCAAAACGGGCCAGACCTTCGACTTCGTTTGTTGCGGCGTGTGAATGGACGAGATCCAGCAGCACGGCGATCCCCTGGCTGTGGGCGGTGTTGATCAGGTTTTTCAAATCCTCGGGCCGGCCGAAACGGGAGGAGGGGGCAAAAAAATTCGTCACCTGGTAGCCGAAGGAGGCGTAATAGGGATGTTCGGCCACGGCCATCAGCTGGAGGGCGTTATAACCCAGCCGCCGGATTCGCGGCAGCACCCGCTCCGTGAATTCGGTGTAAGTGGCGACCCGCGGCTCTTCCCCCGCCATGCCGACATGGGCTTCATAGATCAGGAGCGGCCCGTCCGCCGGGTGAAAATCGGCGTCCGTCCAGGGAAAGGCGGTCTCAGGCTGCCAGATCTGAGCGTCAAAAGTGGGCGAATCCGCCTGCTGGACGACGCGCCGACTGTAGAGCGGCAGACGTTCCAGCAGTTCCCGCCCGGTATTCAGGAGCAGGCGCACCTTGCTGCCGTGGGGCAAAGGGCCGGGAACCCGCAGTTCCCAGACGCCGTGCCCGCTATAGGTCAGCGGGTGGCTTTGCCGGTTCCAATCGTTAAAATCGCCGAACAGGAATATGGCGCGGGCACCCGGCGCCCATTCGCGGAAAACCCATCCCTCCGCCTCCCGGTGAAAACCGAAATAAAGATAGCCGTTGGCGTATTCGCTCAGACTTTTTTCCTCAGCCCCGAGCAGGCGGATGCGGACGCGCCGGTACTGGCGGCGCCTTAATTCCAGGTCGGACTCGTAGGGCCGCATCCAGGGGTCGATATCCAAAAGGCCCTCCGGCCGCCTCACGCCGTTTTTCCCCGCTGAAAGAGGGCGAGGCCGAGCAGCATGGAGGCGACGACGAGAAAAGCCGGATGCAGCCAGGGGAGAAAGAGCATGACGGCCAGGGCGGCGACGGCGACGGTCCAGGTTGCTTTGTCCCGCAGCGCTTTCCGGCCCATGCTCAGGGCGGTCTGGGCCAGCAGCACCACGACCACGGGGCGCACCCCCTGCAGCATAGCCTGGAGATGCGGGGATTCGGCGAAGCCGAGGATAAGGCTGCCGAGTAAAATCATGATCAGGGCGGTGGGCAGGAGCGTGGCGGTCACGGCGGTAAAAGCGCCGAGCCAGCCGGCGACGCGATAGCCCACGATGCCGGCCATTTTCGTGCCGATGGGCGCCGGGAGCGAATTGGTGATGGCGAGAATATCCGCGAATTCCGCGTCGTCCATCCATTTATATTTTTGCACAATCTCCGCCTGCATGAGCGGAATCATGGCCGGACCGCCGCCATAGCTGAAATTGCTGGCGCGGAAAAAGGCGAAAAACAGATTGCGGATGTCGGCCATAGAGCCTCCTGTCAAAATAGAATAAACCCGGCCGCCATGCCCAGAACCACGAGCAGAGCGGGGTGGATTTTCAGCAGGTAGAGCAGCGCGGCGGCCAGGACGGCGACGGGGATCGTGAGCAGGTCGCGCGGCCCGGTGTAGGCAAAGGCGCTCCGGCCCATGTCGATGGCCACGTAGAGGAGCAGAGCCGTGATGACGGGCCGCACCCCGGTGAGCGCCGCTTGCAGTCCGGAGGAATGAGCATATTTTTTCAGCAGGGAGCCGAGAAAAATCAACAGCAGGATCGTGGGCAGAATCGTAGCTGTGACGGCGACCAGAGCGCCGGGCCAGGAAGCGACGCCGAAGCCGATATAGGCGGCTATTTTTGTGGCGATGGGGCCGGGCAGGGCGTTGGCCGCGGCAATGGCGTCGGAAAACCGGGCCGCGTCCAGCCAGCCGTAACGTTCACATTCCGCCTGGATCAGAGGGATAACCGCGGGCCCGCCGCCGAAACCGAGGTTGCTGGCGCGGAGGAACCCGATGCACAATTGCCAGAGATCGTTCCCCATAGGAGTAAAACCACCTTCCGGGGTTATCCTATCACAGTCTGCCGCTAATTTCAAGGGCCGGGGGCGGATTTCTATTGTCGCCGCCTCGGCAATGTGGTAGAATTAGCGAGGAAGGAGGTGCTGGTCTGTGGCGAACAAATTGATGTCGTTGGCGGCTCAGGCGGCGTATTTGAAAAAGCAGAAATCCGCGCTGACCTCATTTGCAGGGCAGCCTTCGCTAACAACATAAGCAGATAAATCAAAGTTGTCAATCAGTTCTTACTATATTTAAAATCATATTTTCCTTATGTTGGTAAATTATCTATCCAGCCTTTGACTACATCATCATTTGTTAGATCATATAAAATTGAGAAGAAGAAGCGCGCTGCGTCATAATGCTCCTGTTCTTTTGCCGATCTGCCAAGTCCGGCAGCAATGCCAAGCACAAGGTCGTTTGCGCCCGATTGAATGTTGTATTGCTCAAATATTTTTTGCACCTCATCGCCTGACGGCGGCGGTGTCGGCTTGCCAGATATTTGCTGGATATATAACAGCTCCGACTGCGCCATATTGGATTGCCGGTCAAAGAGCATACTGATATAATAAAGAACCGTTGCCACATCATATTTTTGTTTTTCAATATAATAAAAGCCCATGTTACGGTAACAACGACCCACATTGCTTCCTGAATAAGCTATACAAAGGCATTGCTTTGTAAGTTCTAAATATTCTTTCCATTCACCCTTAACCTTACTGATCTCAGCCAGTTCAAGCATGGCATCCGCGTTTATGGGGTTAATGCGTATAGCTTTTTTCAAAGCCGTGCTTGATTCATCAAAGCGTTTCAGTTCAAAAAGCAAATTCCCGTACATGAAATACAAATGGTCAAAATCCTCCGGCATTGCCCGTACCGTTCGCTGTGGCTTATTCATTTCTTTATATAGAATTTCTTCAAGAATATTACGAAAACAGTGATATTCGCTTACCGAATCATCACGAAACATTATCAACTCGCCGTTATCATCCTCAATTTTTTTAATAATGGATTCAAGAATTTCCAACGCTCTGCCAAAGTTCTTTTTATGGATTTGAAACTCCGCTTCTTCGATAGAAGTATCAACGCCAAGACGGTTATTTTTAAACAGCCGCTCCATTTCTTCACGCTTATCCGGGGGGATAACCTCATACATAAGCCGCCCAATACCCCGTAGGATTTCCTGTGCCAGCTCATGCATTTTATATTTTTCCGACTGATTGCGTAAATATTCCATATCAGCGTCGGGCTTTCCTGTAAGACCGGATGTTACCTTTTGCATGATTTCTTCGTATTTCATAGATCCACCTCTTTCTGCGTGGCTTTCTGTTTGCGTTTGCCGATAAACTTATCCTCCACTTTGTACTGTAACCCCAGACTAACCAAATGACCATCGTGTTCGGCGGAATTTTGCCATGCCCCTTCATTCGTTCTAAAATTCTCGTCGTGCTTCCACACTCGCACGGCTCAATTCTGAGCAGAGGCGTTCGTCGAATATCCCTCGCGCTCTTTTATTGAAAGCATACAGGATTTCAGTAGTCATGTCAATAGTATTTCATTTACTTACATTAAGTCTATCCGGCGCTATCTCCTGAAAATATCCGCGTGCGTCCCCGTTCTTGCAAAAACAATCACATCGTCGGCGTAACAGTAAACCAAAAGCCAGTCGGGTTCAACGTGACATTCCCGGTTTCCGGCGTAATCCCCGGTCAGTTTGTGATCGCGGTTTTGCGCCGGAAGCGGGACATCCTCTTGGACGAGCTTCTCAATTACGGCTTTTAGTTTTGTGATGTCGAGGCCGCGCTTTCGCATAAGCGTCAAGTCTTTTTGAAATTTATTGGTGTACTCCGGTTTAAGCACGCCTATATCCCCAATTCCTTGAACATCTCATCCGTCGTGTTAAAGCGGTGGGGGCCGTTTTTAGCAATGCTTTCCGCTTCACGCAACGCGGCAAGAGTTTCGTCATTGTACATCGGGGCCTTAACTGGAAACGGAATCCCGTTGTTCAAGATGACTTGCCGGAGAAATATCGTGACGGCCTCCGAAGTCGTCAGGCCCAAAAACCGCAACACATTGTCGGCCTGGGATTTTATCTCAGGGTCAATGCGAATCGTCATAGCTGATGATTTTGCCATAGGAAACAACTCCTTTCGCATTTATTATACTTTATTGTATGTACGATGTCAATACATTA
>JAISWK010000012.1 GCA_031270805.1 Gracilibacteraceae bacterium | reverse complement strand
GCACTCTGGCTGCGTTGCCAGAACCCGCAAATACAGCCAGTATTAGCGGAACCTGGCGCCTTGCCAGAGCACAAAATTGCTGCGTCAACTGCACAAGTTATTTATCAACAGTCCCTTACGTTCGACTTGACGCGAACCTTCGGTTTGAACTATCCGGAAATTCCGGATAGTTGCGTCCTCCGATAATTCGCTACTCTTTACTCTTTACTCTTTACTCTTTACTCTTTACTCTTTACTCTTAATTAATTGTGCATTGTACATTGTGCATTGTTCTCAAGCGAACAATTCCTCAAATTTTTCCCGCGACATGAGAATCTCCCGCGGCTTGCCGCCTTCCCCGGGGCTGATCACGCCTTCCATTTCCAGCAGATCCATCAGTCTGGCCGCCCGCGAATAGCCCACCCGCAGCTTGGTCTGCAGAAAAGTGGTGGAGGCTCTCCCGATGGTGATCACCAGCATCCCGGCCTGGAAAAATTTTTCATCCCCCGCCCCGTCCCGCTCCGCTGACTGCGTATTGTCGGCGTTCTCCTCCTCGGCCAGTTCGTTCTCGCCGATCAGGTACTGCGGCTTGCCCTGGGCCAGCCAATGCTCCGTCACGCGCCGGATTTCCGCCTCGCTGATATAGCAGCCGTGTACGCGCAGCGGCCGGCTGAGGCCCTGGGGCAGGAACAGCATATCCCCCCGGCCCAGCAGTTTTTCCGCGCCGGGCGTGTCAATAATCGTGCGGGAATCAATCTGAGAAGATACGGCAAAGGAGATGCGCGCGGGAATATTAGCCTTGATCAGTCCGGTAATCACGTTGACGGACGGGCGCTGGGTCGCCAGCACCAGGTGCATACCTGCGGCCCGGGCCATTTGGGCCAGGCGGCAGACCAATTCCTCAATATCGTTGGCGGCGGCCATCATCAAGTCCGCCATCTCGTCGATAATAACGATGATGTAGGGCAGCCGCACCTCGTTCGGGGCCAGGGCGGCGTTATAACCGTCGATATCGCGTACTTTGCGGTGGGCAAAAAGCTCATAGCGCGATTCCATTTCCCGCACGAGGAAACGCAGGGCGGCGGCCGCTTTTTTGGCGTCGGTGACGACGGGGGCCAGCAAGTGGGGAATCCCGCTGTATTGGCTGAGTTCCACCATCTTGGGGTCGATGAGGACAAGCCGGGCTTCGTTCGGGGTGGCGCTGAACAGAATGGAATTGATCAGGCAATTGATAAAAATGCTTTTCCCGGAACCCGTGGCCCCGGCCACGAGCAAGTGCGGCATCCGGTTCAGTTCGGCCACGATCGGCTTGTCGGCGATATCCTTGCCGAGGGCGACGCGCAGGAGCGATTTTTTTTCGCTAAAACGGGCGGACTGCACGATCTGGGAAAAATAAACCGTATCGAAGCTTTTGTTCGGCACCTCGACGCCCATAGCCCCGCGGCCGGGAATCATCTCTATCCGCACCCCGCCGGGCGCGGCCAGGGACAGAGCGACGTCGTCGGACAGGCTTTCGATCTTGCGGATTTTGGTGCCCGTGTGCGGCACGACCTCATATTGGGTGACGACAGGCCCCACCGTCACGTGGTTGACGCTGACGCTTACGCCGTAACCGGCAAAAATTTCTTCCAGCCGCTCGGGTTCCACGATGTCCGGGGCCATCTGACTGAGCGCCGGCCTGTCCAGCAAGAGCAAACCGGGCAGCACCCATTGCCGGCGGGCGGGAAAGCGCGAGGCCGTATACTGCTCCGGCACATAGGAAGCCGCGTTCAGGGCCGAGCGGCGGGTTTTGTTTTCCTCGGCCGCCCCGCCGGGCATGACGCGCAAGAGTGGTTTCGCCGTCCGGGGCGTTCCGTCGGCCGGCGGCGGGGATGAGGGGAGCGGTGGGGACGGGGCGGACGATGGGAGCGACGGGGACGAGGAAAGAGGCGGGGACGATGGGGGCGGCGACGGGGACGAGGGGCGCGGCGGGGACGGGGCGGACGATGGGGGCGGCGGCGGGGGCGGGGACGGCGGCGGTGCGGCCGCCTGTCCTGTTTCCGTCATCTGGGCCAGCGGCGGCGGTGTTCCATACCAGACGAGGGACGGCTCTGATCCCTGTCTTTCCTGTCTTTCCTGTCTTTCCTCTTTTTCCTCCTTCCTCGCCGCCACCCGCTTTTTCCGGCGCGACACCAGGTAATCCAAATCGTCGAAATAGCGCTGAAAGCCGTGGACGCGCACTGTCCGCGTTACCGGGGCCAAACTGGGGCCGCCTTCGCCGAAATATGTGCTGAAATTTTCGCCGAAGCGGGCGTAAAATTTTTTTCTCCTTTTTTGGCCGGCGGTTTCCGTGCCCACCAACAGTTCCTCGGCGAAGTAGCGGCTGAACTGGTCGCCGGAATCCGCCAGAGGCTGAAAAAGCCAGTCGTTATTTCCGGCCGGCGCTGCGGTCGGGGCAATAGGGGGGGCGGATTCTTCTTCCCGCTCCGGCCAGGCGCGGGCCTGGTCGGCGCCGGAGCGCCAGCCGAGGATAAGAACCGCGACCGCCAGCACCAGGCAGAGCGCGGGCAGCGCGACCGCGAAACTGCCCAGGGCATCATGCAGCAAAATATAAAAATCAATGAACAAATCGCCTGCTTCCGCGCTGCCCAGCCCGTAGGCGCCCGCCACAGCCGCGAGCGGGACGGCGGTTAATAACGCCAGCAATTTTCTCATGCAGATGAACTCCTTGTTTTACAGCCGCGCTAAAACTTCCAGCAGTTCGCGGACGGCTTCGGCGGGCGTCGGCACGGCCCCGATGGCAAAACGGCTAAACCCGCTGTGATAATCGCTGCCGCCGGTACGGGGCAACGCATACTCCCGGCCCAGGCGCGTGAAGGCGCGCACCAAGGCCGCGCCGTCATGCCAGTAACCGTAATACGCTTCTATGCCGCCCACCCCCAGAGCCAGTAATTCCGGCACCCGGGCCCGGTCGGCGATCAGGCCCGGGTGAGCCAGCACCGGCAGCCCGCCGGTTTCCCGCACCAGCGCGACCGCTTCGGCAAAACCGTATTCTTCATAGGGGCAATAGGCGCAGCCGCCCTTGCGGACGCTTTCCCCCACCATCCGCCAGTCCCGCTCGGTCGCCGTCGGCCAATAACGCTGGATCGCGTAGTAAATATGCGTCTTGCACACCGTTTCTCCCGCAGCGGTCTGAGCCACCATCCCCCAATCCAGGGGAACGCCCCTCAGGGCGAGCTCTTCCACCATCCAGCGGATTAACTCCGTGCGCCGCCTGCGGGCGGAAAACAGGCGCTCCTGCAAATGCGGATGCCCGGTTCCGCCGGGATAATAACCGAGCAGGTGGATTTCCTCGCCTTTGTAATGCGTACTCAATTCCAGCGCCGGAATAACCCGCAGCCCGTAGCCGCCGGCCTTGGCCAGCGCCATCTCCGCTCCGGCCGTCGTTTCGTGATCAGTCAGAGCGATGATTTCCAGTCCCCGCTCCCGGCTTGCGGCCAGTACTTGCTCCGCGCTCAGACTGCCGTCCGAAGCGGCCGAATGAATATGCAAATCCACTTTCACATTCGCTACCAAACCTCTCGGACGCTTCCCGCCTGATTATAACATACCGCGCCGCGCTTGAGAAGATGTCCCCCGGGATTATCTTTGGCGCAGGTACTGACGCAGCTTGAGCAAGACTGCGCCCAAATCCAAAGGTTTGCCCAAGTGCCCGTTCATGCCGACCGCCAGGCATTTTTCCACGTCCTCCCGGAAGACATTGGCCGTCATGGCAATAACAGGAACTTCTTTGGCCCAGGGAATGTCCAGGGCCCGGATGCGGCGCGTGGCCTCGTATCCGTCCGTCTCCGGCATTTGCACGTCCATGAAAATCATATCGTATCGGTCGGGGCGCGCGGCAAAGAGGCGGATGGCCTCGGTTCCGTTTTCCGCGCAGTCAATGGTCAGCCGCGTCGGTTCCAGCAGAGCCAGCACGATCTCCCGGTTAATCTCCACGTCCTCAGCCAGCAGAACGCAGCGGTCGCTGAAATCGTCCGTCTCCGTCCGCTGACCGTCCGCGACCGGCCGAGCGCTTAGGTCGAGACATTCGTTGATACAGTTCGCCACAGCAGAGGGAAAAAGCGGTTTGGCCAGGAACCTGTCCGCGCCGATCCGCCGCGCTTCGCTTTCCAGCGCGCTCCAATCCGTGGCCGCCGACATGAGGACGACGGGTTTGTTCCCGGCGTTCCGCCTGATCAGCTCCGCCGTTTCCAGGCCGCTGCCGCCGGGCATTTCCCCGTCCACAAAATAAATATCGTAACTAGCGGCGGCCATGAGTGCGGCCGCGGCAGCGCCGTCCGCAGCGGTATCGCAGACGACGCCCATTCCCTGCGCTATTTCCGCAAAATCATCCCGGACATCCGCCTTGTCGTCCACCAGGAGTAGGCGGACATTCTTCCGCTCCGGGCCGAAAGGCAGGGGGATCACCTGTTCCTTGCCGACGCGCTCGGCCTGGATGGTAAAGGCAAAAGTTGAGCCGCAGCCCGGTTCTGATTCTATCCAAATCCGTCCGTTCATCATCTCCACGATACGCTTGGAAATCGCCAGCCCCAGGCCCGTGCCGCCAAAATGGCGCGAAGTGCTGGTTTCGGCCTGCTGAAACGACGCGAACAGCCGCGCCTGTTGCTCCCGCGAAATGCCGATCCCCGTGTCGCTGACCTCAAGCCGCAGCGTGCAAACACCTTTATCTTCGCCGACCAGGTGCGTATCCAGGCGGATCGACCCGCCCTCCGGCGTGAATTTCACCGCGTTGCTCAGGAGATTCGTCACTACCTGGGCCAGACGCTGATCATCTCCGATCAGCACGCGCGGGATGGCCTGATCGATGCGCACGGAAAAATCCTGCCGTTTTTCCTCCGCCCGGGAATTGATAACATTGACCACTTTCTGGAGCATTTTTTCAAAATCGAACTCCGTGCGGGAAAGCTCCAGTTTCCCGGCTTCGATTTTGGACATGTCGAGAATATCGTTGATTACCCCCAGGAGATGGGCGGAAGCGGCCTCGATTTTTTCAAAAGCGTAATCCTTGCGCTCCAGGTTCGCCGCCGCCTTCCCGATGGAGGTCATCCCGATGATGGCGTTCATCGGCGTCCTCATTTCATGACTCATATTGGATAAAAAATCGCTCTTGGCCCGCGAGGCGTCCTCGGCCTCCTGCTTCGCCCTGACATAGGTCAGTTTTTGATACTTCAGCACCAGACCGATTAAGATGCTGGCAATGACAAAGGAAGCGGTGATGTCGGCATAGAGCATGAATTCCGACTCAATCGGCTCGACAGGCACCAACCCGGTCATTTGGGCGAAAAAACAGGCCGCGTTGATGAGAAGATAAACAGGCAGCATGATGATAAAATCTTTGCCGCTGAGCAAAAGAGAAATAATAACCGCGCCCAGCAGCAAATAAGCCAGCATACCGCTGTGAACGCCGCCGCTCGTGAAAAAAACGAAGGGGAAGCCGACGTCGCAAAAGACGACGGAAACAAGAAAACCGCCCAGCCGGTAGTCGCGCAGCGCGTTGACGACGATCAGCATCAGCAGGATGGCGACTGCCAGGAAAAAAGTGGAAAATACCGACGCGGTCGAAGTCGCCGTGATCAGCGTTACCAGCCAGCCGGCCAGACTGCCGATAAAGCCCAGGAGCATGAATATGTTAAAAAGACGTCCTTCTTGCGGCATGTCCTTTGCCGTGAAATACGTGGAATAAAGCCCCTTGATTTTTTGCCAATTCATGCGATTCCCCCAATCTGCAGACAGGTTTTCCCATATTGTCAGCGGTTCCCGCGCCGCATCGCTCTGCCGGCTCGGACGGCTGCTCATAAGTATACCACAGGAAGCGCGGAACTTACAATATTTATCTGAGAATAGGGATTAGGGATTAGGGATTAGGGATTAGGGATTAGGGATTAGGGATTAGGGATTAGGGATTAGGGATGAGTGGGCAGTGGGCAGTGGCGGGGAAAATGGAAAATGGGAAATGGAAA
>JAISWK010000136.1 GCA_031270805.1 Gracilibacteraceae bacterium | reverse complement strand
CACCCCGCCTTAGGAAAGAGAGGAGAGTAAAGAGGAAAGAGAGTTCTCGTCTCACTCTTTACTCTTTCCTATTCACTCTTTCCTCCTTTGAAGGGGAACCACCCCGCCTTAGGAAAGAGAGGAGAGTAAAGAGGAAAGAGAGTTCTCGTCTCACTCTTTACTCTTTCCTATTCACTCTTTCCTCAAGACTAGAAGCAATATATGTCGTCATGTTGATACCCATTTCGGCCAGCATCTTCTCGGCTTGTTCTTTCGTTGCACCATCTACACGGACGGTAATTGCTTTGTTTGATAATGTTTTATTTGCCATTTAATCGTCGCTGAGGGCAAAACGGATATTGCGGGGCCGCCCCTGTTCGTCGCGGTACACGACCCGGCGCAGAAAAGCGTTGCGGATCATGCGGCGGCACAAAAGACACGGTTCCGCAGAGGTCAGCGCCCCATCCGCCTCGAAGCCGGCGATATATATGGCGCCGCCGCTCATCTTGACCGGATCGCCCGCGATAATCGCGTTTTGCTCGGCGTGGACGGCCACGCAGAGTTCATAGCGCTCGCCCCTGGGTACATTAAGCTGCCGGCGCACGCAGACGCCGGTATCGACGCAATTGTCCTCCCCGCGGGCCGAGCCGTTGTAACCCGTGCTGATGATAATATTGTCCCGGACGATGACAGCGCCGTAACGCCGGCGCAGACAGGTGGAGCGGGAGGAAACAACGGAAGCCAGTTCCAGAAAATATTCATCCCAGGATGGCCTGTTCCAGACCGTCATGGCGGAAGCCTCCTTTCAAACGCCCGCGCTATCGCCGGCAGCACATAAGTCAAAAACAGCATCACACCGCCCGCGCCCAGGACGCCAAGGCAAATCGCGGGAGTGCTTTTTCGCCCGTCCAGGCCGAGCAGGGCGGCGATCAGGGCGCCGGTCCAGGCCCCCGTGCCCGGCAGCGGCGCCCTTGTTCTCCAGCCACAGAGCCAACGGACGGAGCGGCCCGCCGCGGCGCATCAGCGTCAAGATGCTTTATACTTTGAGATCCAGCTGTTTGCCGTAATTAAGAGCAGGCTGCAGAGACCAATCCCCCACCCCGCTGTACAGACCGACAAAGTAGACATAATGCTTGGGCAGGATATACTCGCCTGTACGCATATAATTCATGAATCCGGCCCATTGCAGATTGACCACCTGGATGTTGGTCGGCACTTCGGAGGGGGCGGGAGTAGGGTTTATATCGTCCCAGCGCAGATTGAGTATCTTCACGTCTTGACTCCTGCCAGAACTCGCGGGGAGCTGACTCACAAAATTACTGGCGGGATAAGCTTTTTGATAGCCTCGCTCCAAGGCCCGGCTGGCGCTGCCTGAGGCGAGCATCTCCTTTACCATTGCCTGGTAAATGCTTAAAACAATCTCCCGGTTCAGTAGCGCGTAATTTACCATCCCCCATTTATTGTTGTTGGCCCGTTTGCGCGCTTTATCGCACTCATCCATAAAACTGTTGCCGAACTCGGTCACCGCGCGCTCGAACACTGAGCGGAGCCGGTCGCTGACGCCCTCCCGCCGCGTGAACGCTTCCGCCATCAAGGCCGCCGTGCCCCAGACTATACCGACTTTGCCTTCGCCACCGTCCACCCCTGCGGAATATGCCCCCTGCATCCCCTGCTCCAATACAGTCAAAAAACGCCCAAGATATGTCAGTTCCTCCAGAGTATACGGAGAATCCGCCGTCTCACCCGCGTCGACGGCAGAATTCGACGCTGTTTGCGGGACGCCGGCCGGGTTTTGGGCGGCGAAAGCCAGTTGCAGCTGGTAGCTCATGAATTTTTTGTCGTCTTGCAGCCAAGCGTATTCCGTACCGGCGATACCGGCGTAATCCGGGTTGCTCTCGGTGAAACTGACGTACTGTTCGGCTGTTTCATGCATGATCATCGTTATGCCGGCTCTGATTCTCTCTATTTCTCCGCTCAACCCATATTTCTCCGCATGAGCGGTAAAATGCGCAATTGAGGACTGCGTGTATACTTCCACCGCCAAGGCAAAAGCTTCATCCAGTTTGCGCAGATTTTCCTCCAGTTCGGCGCCTTCGCTGTGAGCCATGAACTGCAAGCGGTCGTAGGCATATTCCGCAGCTAGGATATCATCTTGAATGGGAACGCTGAGCAAAACGGCGCCGAGCTGTGTGGTTTTTGGCGCGATATGGATTGCGTTGGGGCGGGCAGAAGCCGGTGTTGCTGATCTGGCGAGAGCAAGAATTTGTTCTCGCCGATGGTAAGATTCCCAATATTTTTCCGCACTGAACCCCAAGCCGTTGTCCTGCAGGTATGTCAAGTATTCTTCCTTGCTCAAGTCTGTTAACGCGCCTTGCTTCTTCGCGTATTCCGCAGAATACTTGATCCAATGATATTCGGAAGCAGTTTCGACATTTTCGCGGTAATCAATGAAGGGATCCAGTTCCCACTCTCCAATGGCAGGGTTATATGTGAATCCTCGAACCGGTTGATAAGCATAGTACTGTGAAAATATTTGCGCCATCTGCTCCGCGACTTCGAGTGTAAGCGGTTCAATATCAGAGGCGTCCGCAGATGCTTGAGACTGGGACTCAGTATCCAAGTAACTATTTAAATCTTTGTTGGCTGCTCTGTTTATCTGGATGACGCGCTGCATTCTATATATTACGTCAGTCGATTTGACGTCTTCGATCAACATAGTGACACCTCTTTTCGCGAAGCAAGTTCCTTCAAAATGACAATATCTCCACCGCGCGGAATTTCACTTCCGCCGTTGCTCCTTTGTCAACAGCCCAATCACGGCAACATTTGCCTGAACCTTCATAGTTTATATTTCGAGCAATAAACCAATATATTAAGGTTCGCTTGCGTCACAACTTCCACCATCGGCGCCGTAACGCCGGCGCAGACAGGTGGAGCGGGAAGAAACAACCCTCCTTTCTCGCGGCGCGGCGGGGGTCAAAACGCCCGCGCTATCGCCGGCAGCACATAAGTCAAAAACAGCATCACGCCGCCCGCGCCCAGGACGCCAAGGCAAATCGCGGGAGTGCTTTTTCGCCCGTCCAGGCCGAGCAGGGCGGCGATCAGGGCGCCGGTCCAGGCCCCCGTGCCCGGCAGCGGCACGGCGACGAACAAAAAAAGCCCCAGCCACAGACGGCGCGGATAGCGGTTTTGCAGACGAACGCCACCGGCGGCGCCCTTGTTCTCCAGCCACAGAGCCAACGGGCGGAGCGGCCCGCCGCGGCGCATCAGCGCCAGGATGCGGCGGATAAACAGGATAATGAAGGGCACGGGCAGCATATTGCCCAGCAGGGAAAGCAGCAGAGCCTGACCCCAGGGCAGACCGAGCAGCGCCGCCGCCACCATGCCGCCGCGCAATTCCAGGATCGGGAGCAGGGAAATGAGGAAAACAACCAGCGGCGGGGACATATATGGGGAAAGAAACGAACTGAGGGATTCAGCCATGCCTACTCCGGCAGCTCAGCAAAAGAAAAGTCTTGTTCCTCGAATGTCGCCTGCCCCAATTCGTTGACCCGGATACTGCCCGCCTTGCCGTACTGGTAAAACTGATCCATGAGCTCAATGGCGGCGCGGATTTTCGTGCGCAGGAGGTATCCGCGTTTTTCGCCGGCGGCCAGCAGTTCTTCCCCCGTGAGAGCGGGGCTCCAGTCGTAGGCGGCGGCGTGAAACCCCAGAATCTGGCGCATGATCTCCAAGATTTCCGTCTGCCCCAGCGGCGTGAGCTGAGGCGCCGCGATCACGGCGTTCAAGGCCTGGGCGGCGGCATCGTGCGTTTCCGCGTCCAACCCGGCGTTTTCCAGGTTTATAAACTCATTCTTGCCCTCCACGACGTCGGGGATATAGGAGGAATTCAGGGCAAAAACCGAATAGACGGCTTCCATCCGTTCGGGGTGGAGAAAACGCGCCATGTTGGCATAGGCTTTCAGACGGGCGTTTTTCCCCATCCGCCCGACCAGCTCCGTTTCGTCAAAAAGGATAACCCAGCCCCGGCAGCCCGCCTCCAGAAAGAGGTGGCTGAGGAACGCCAGGTAATCGGGCACGTGCCGCGTCTTGAGGAACAGCGTCCGAAAAGCGACCGGCTCGTTATAAATACGCCGGAAAATGGATTTGAGCGTACTATTGTTGATAAAATCCCCTTCAATATCGGCCAGTAAAAGGAATTTTTCCTCCTCATCCCCGGAACCGAAGTAGGATTTGAGCAAGTAGTAGAGTTTGTCCGTCCCCAGCGTGGTCAGCACGTATTCGTACAGGGCGGCGGTTATGGGATGCCCGGTGGTCATGTTGCGGAGAACATGGGTGAACCCCGGCTGCGCATGTCCGGGCCAATATGTGCCCTGCACGATTTTCTGATAAAGCAGGTGCATTTTGTCCAGCGGCGTCTCCTTGCTGAGCGTAACCAGGCTGACGACCATGTTTTTCTCGGCGGCCATACCGATCAGGGTATTGAGCAGGTGGGTTTTGCCCTCGCCATACTTGCCCGAGATAACCATCGCGCTACTGGTGCGCGTTTCCGCCACTTCTTCCAGCGCGTCGTCCAGCGTGCGCAGCAGGCGCGGCCGGGCGGAGGAAAAACAGCGGCCCGCCTCCCGGGAAGCGACGCCGGAACGCAAGGCTTCGATCACGCGCCGGGCGTTAAAATCAGCCATCTTCTTCACCTCCCGGCAGGGCGGGGCCGCCGCAGGTAAGCCAGTGGAGTTTACGCGGCAGTCCGGCGCAATTGACAGCGGGGCCGTTTTTGAGAGCCGCAGCCGCCGTCTCGTCCACAGGGGAGGCGGGCAGACCGGCTGCGGTCAAATGCGCCGCGAGGCGGCGAGAGATCTCGACCAGGGTTTCCGGCGTATAAACGAGGCGCGCCAATCTATCCAGGTCGATAATATCGGCGAAGCGGTTAAAACAGTCGCTGTCTATCTCATTTTGGATCCGCATCCATAAAGCCTGATAGGACTTTAAGCCGATACGCTCGTCGTCCAGCAGCCGGCGCTCGAAGGAGAAAACCAGCATGAGGTGGGAAAGCGTATCGATTTCGTCGATTAACTCGCGGATGCTTTCGTAAGCGTCTTCGCGCCGCAGCTTCGTGTAATGCAGAATGTTCGGCTCGGCAGGGCGGACGAAGATATCCATGTCGTCCACGCCGACGATGAGGCCGGCATGACCGGCGGAGTGCAACACCTCCGCCAGCGAGCGCAGCATGTGCCGCGCGTTATGTTTGGTGATCCGGCCCGCCGTCAGGCCGAGTTTGCGCAAAGCGGCCATGCGGACTTTCTCTCCCCCGAGCCAGTCCAAGAGCAGAGAGCGGTTTTGCGGTTCCAGAGCCGGATAGCCGAGAAGACCGCCGGTCAGAGCGGAGCAGGCCAGAGCAAAATTATTGTCGATCCGGGGATTGTTCAGGAATAAATCGGCGATTTGCTCGCGTATCTCCCGCCGGGTCAAAGGGCTGAACCGGCCGGTGCGGGAAAGAAAATCGGCTAATGTTTCTTCCGGGGCGAAGTCTTCCGGCGCGTAGCCCATTTCCCGGACGATTGCGTCGGCGTAACGGGCCAGACTGCCCGGCAGATCGACGGCGGCCAGAACGGCGGCGTACAGTTCCCGGAAATCATGGAGCCAGGTCGTCCGGGTGGAGAGGAGGACGGTTTTATAGCCGCGGCGGGCCGCGCCGGCCAAAAAAAGGCGCAGACAATGGGTTTTGCCGCTGCCGGCGTCGCCGGTGAGGAATTTCATTTTGCTGCCGCCCAAGGCAATGTAATTGTCTAAATACTGCTCCAGCCAAAAATCGGTGATAAAATCCACGCCGACGGACAGTTCGGTCAGCAGGGCGTCGTCTTCCGGCGGCAGGCCGGCGGCCAGATTAGCGTCCATGCCCTACTCCTCAATCCGGAGAAAACGGATCGTGCCCGGGAAATGCTCGTTGCCTTCCAGGTCGGTGATCCGGATCGCCTGGCTGCTGTAGCGGCTCGGCCCGAACTGGTAGCGGCGGCCGTCGGCGGCGGTGGCGGCCGGGTGCATGAACAGCCGGGCCAGGTCAAAAGCGTAAGCCTGCAGACTGTAGTCATGGCGAAATCTTTGCATCGGCGTCAGATGAGCGTATATATCTCTGAGCAGGATGTCCGCTTCCGTGACGGTCACGGTTTTGCCGCTGTTTTGGCGCAGGAGGCAAAAGTCGTAGGCGGCCGCCATTTCGGTGGCGAAGCGCTTGGGGTCGAAGGGAGCGGAGAACAGTTTTTCCCTGTTTTTCCTGATAGTGGCAGCCAGTTTCCCGGGCCGGAGCGAGGCCGCCTTGCGCCGATCAATCAGGATGTCACAGTTTTCGGCGTCTAAGCGGATTTTGAACGGAAAAATCTCGTAGGTCTTATTTTCAGTCCGCACCTCCAAACCCTCCGCCGCGCAACAGTCGACAAACTGGCGGGCGAAATCGCCGGAAGCCATGTAGGCGGCATAATCGAAGCCGGTCACTGTTTCCCGCGCGGTCGCCATGACGTCGGCCAGAGCCGCGTAGGCGTCTTCCATCGCGGCCAGGTCTTTCGCGGCCGCTTTCAGATCGCCATTTTCTATTTTGGCGGCCAGCCGACCCCAGGCGCCTTGCAAACTCTTGAGCCGGGCCTTGACGCCCACGGCTTGATCCGCGAACTGCGCGTAAAGATTCTCGTAATCCATACCTGACCTTCTCTCGTGATCTATGTACCGCTTGTCGCCGCAATGAACCGGTTTCCCTGTGCGGGCGGCAAAGGCACCCGCCGCCCCGAAGCGGCCGGCGTATTTATAATTGTACACGCCGGCCTGCGGACTGTCAAGCGTTTAATCAAATTTATGGTGATTCCCCTTCAAAGGAAAGAGTGAATAGGAAAGAGTAAAAGAGTGAGACGAGAGCTCTCTTTCCTCTTTACTCTCCTCTCTTTCCTATTAACGACGCTTATTAACTCTCACCTGTATTTTCCTGTTGACCAGGCGGATGACTCCTTCCCGGCACAGTTCATTGATGGTTTTGGTCACAGTGCTGCGATTGGCGCCGATAATTTTGCCAATATCGTTTTGCGTATACTGATGAACGAGCGGACGCCAGACGCCGTCAATCAGAGTCGTTCCGTCGGCGCCGGTGCGCAAAAGTTCCACCAGCCGTTCCTTGCAGGGCACGAAAGTCAGATACTCGATTTGCTGTTTGAGATTATAAAACCCTTTGGCCAATCCTCTGATGAGTTCCCGTTTGAACATGCCGCTGATCCGTATTAGCCGCCCGAACTCATCCTGATTGATTTTGTACAGCGTCGTCGGGATTTCGGTTATGACTTCCGCTTCGGCGGTCTCCATACTCAGGAGGATAGGCACCGCGCCAAAAAAAGAGCCGGCGCCCAGGATGAACATTACCTTTTCCTCGGCCTCGGCGCTTAATAGCACGTAGCGAATTCGGCCCTCCGCGACATAGTAAAAATCGGAAACATTGTCCCCGTGCCGCAGTACGACGCTGCCGGCGGGGTAAAGCTGGCGAACGCCGTTTTTTTGCATTACGCCATTCAAGGCATAACATTCATAACTGAAAATCGGGTCATAGTCGGTCATGCCGTCTCCCCTCTTTCCTCTTTCCTCTTCGCCCCCGGAAGTACCGCCCGAACCCGTGGGGGACACCGCCCTCTCCCCGGATAACGTAGGGGACGCCGCCCTCGGCGTCCCGCCCCCGGAAGAACCACTTTCCGCTCAGTGAACCGACCGCCGCGAATCAAATGCAACAGGCGGCGGAGCTGGATATTCCGCCCGCATGAAGTCCCGTTTAATTCCGCGCGTTCCTACTAAATCGCCCTCTCCCAACTGTGAATTGTGAACTGTTCCTCAAATAACTTATACATTTGACTTGCCCTTTTGCACCCTGGCTGCGTTGCCAGAACCCGCAAATACAGCCAGTATTAGCGGAACCTGGCGCCTTGCCAGAGCACAAAATTGCTGCG
>JAISWK010000093.1 GCA_031270805.1 Gracilibacteraceae bacterium | reverse complement strand
GTGCTCTGGCAAGGCGCCAGGTTCCGCTAATACTGGCTGTATTTGCGGGTTCTGGCAACGCAGCCAGAGTGCAAAAGGGCAAGTCAAATGTATAAGTTATTTGAGGACAGTTCCTTAGGGCTGACGGAGGCGAGAGCGGGCAAAAAACAAGGAAACAGCGTCCGTGAATCACTGTCGCTGCGCCGAGGCGCGGCGACAGTGGCATTTTTACTTGGAATCCCGAAGGGGACGATGGCAGTCGGTTCCGCTCGGGCGGCCCGGAGAAGGTCGATTATAGGTCGATTATAATTATAATTGCTCCGACATAATAGTTGACTGTATAACCGAGTCATGTTAAAATAAGAGCGTTTCAGATTAACATTGAGAGGAGGCTTGTTTAATGGAAATGGTACTGGCGCGCATACAATTTGCCGCCACGTCAACGTATCACTTTTTTTTCGTGCCGCTGACGCTGGGACTTGCGATCCTGGTGGCCATTATCCAGACAAGGTACGTGCAAACGGGCGACGAGAAGTTTAAGAAGATGGCGAAATTCTGGGGCAATCTCTTTCTGATCAATTTCGCGATGGGAGTTGTCACGGGTATCGTTCAGGAGTTCCAGTTCGGGATGAACTGGTCCGGCTACAGCCGGTTTGTCGGCGACATTTTCGGGGCGCCGCTGGCGATAGAAGCTCTCCTGGCATTCTTTATCGAGTCGACGTTTATAGGTATCTGGATTTTTGGCTGGGAACGCCTGAGTAAAAAAGCGCACTTGGCCTGCATCTGGCTCGTGGCGGTCGCCACGAACTTGTCTTCGGTCTGGATTCTGATCGCGAACTCATTTATGCAAAATCCCGTTGGTTATGAGCTGGTAAACGGACGCGCTCAAATGAACGACTTTGGGGCGCTGCTCACGAATTCCCATTTTCTGTATCAGTTTCCGCATGTTTTTGCCGCCGGCCTATGCACGGGCGCGTTTTTTATTATGGGCGTCAGCGCGTTGCACCTGATTAAAGGCACTGATATTGATTTTTTCAAGACGTCGTTCAAATACGGGGCGGTAACCGCTTTTATCGCCGTGATCCTCGTCGTGGGCGTCGGGCATTTTCAGGGGCAGCATCTTGTGCAGGAGCAGCCGATGAAAATGGCTGCGGCGGAAGCTCACTGGGAGACTGCGGATCCGGCGGACTTTGTCGTTTTTGCCGCCATTGACGGGCAAAACCGCAGGAATAGCGCGGAAATAAAAATTCCCGGCTTGCTGAGTTTCATGAGTTACAATACGTTCACCGGCGAAGTGAAAGGTCTGAACGAGCTGCAGGCGGAGATGGAGGCGCGGCACGGCCCCGGCGATTATATTCCGCCCGTGGCGATTAACTTCTGGAGTTTTCGCCTCATGGTCGGCGCGGGGCTCTTGATGCTGCTCTTGGCTGTGCTGGCGCTGATTTTCAGGGGGAAAATCGAAACGAAAAAGGGTTTTCTCCGCCTGATGCCCTTCGCCCTTTTCCTGCCATACTTGGCCAATACCTTTGGCTGGTTTCTGGCGGAGTTCGGCCGGCAGCCCTGGATCGTCTACAACTTGCAAACGTTGGAAGAAGGCATTTCTCAGGTGGTGCCCGCTTCGTCCATCGCAATTTCCCTGACCGGTCTCGTGCTGGTATACACGCTGCTCATGATCGTGGATATCTACCTGCTCGCGACCAACGCCAATAAATCGCCGGAATTGCTTGACGCTCCCGCCGGAAAGGAGGGATCGCTGTGGATCTGAATATTTTATGGTTCATACTTGTATGTGTCTTGTTTATCGGGTTCTTTTTCCTGGAGGGGTTCGACTATGGCGTGGGGATGCTGACTCCGATCGCCGGTAAAACCGACGGCGAGCGCCGTGTCATCATCAACTCCATCGGCCCCTTCTGGGACGGCAACGAGGTATGGCTGATTACGGCCGGCGGGGCCGTGTTCGCGGCTTTCCCCCATTGGTACGCCACGCTGTTCAGCGGGTTTTACCTCGCCCTGTTCGTGATTTTGCTCGCCCTGATCGCCCGCGGCGTGTCGTTTGAGTTTCGGAGCAAGGTGGCGAAACCGGGCTGGCGCAAGTTCTGGGACTGGGTGATCTGCATCAGCAGTTTTCTACCCGCCCTCCTGTGGGGGGTGGCGGTGTCCAACCTGGCGGCCGGCGTCAAGATAGACGCGAATATGGAATACGCGGGTACGTTTTTTGATTTGCTGACCCCGTTCACTCTGCTGGGCGGCGTGGTCACGTTCCTGCTCTTTCTTTATCACGGCGCCGCTTTTCTCTCGCTCAAGGTCGGCGACGACGCGGTGCTGGAACGCGCGCGCTCCATCGGCCGGGTGTCCGGGGTTATTCTCGTGCCGGTCACGGTGGCCTGGGTCGTGTTTGCCTACCTGACCACCCCCCTCCAATCCAGCCCCGTCGCCCTGGGCGCCGTAGCCGTCGCGGCGGTGGCCCTTGTCCTCTCGGTGATCATGACCTGGGTCAAACGCTGGGGGCTTTCCTTCATCGCCTCGGCGGTGACCATTGCTTTTGTTACTGTGACTGTGTTCGCGACGATGTTCCCGAACGTGATGATTTCCACGCTGAATCCGGAATGGAGCATGACGATTTACGAAGCGTCTTCCAGCCCGTACACCCTGAAAATCATGACGATTGTCGCGCTATGCCTTGTGCCGGTGGTGCTGATCTACCAGATCATGAATTTCGTGATTTTCAAAAAGAGGGTCACGCAAGATAAACTGGAGTATTGAGATTTTTTGTCGGCTGAAGCGAGATGTCCGCGGCCTGTTCGGGTTGCGGACATTTTTTTGCCGGCGGAGAGGGTTTGATGACGGAGGAAGCCTGGCGGATTAATATTCAGGGCCTTGTGCAGGGCGTGGGTTTTCGCCCTTTTGTTCACCGGCTGGCGGGGGAATGCGGTGTCCGCGGGTGGGTGCGCAATACGGACGCCGGCGTCGTGATTCACGCGGAAGGCGGCGACATGGGCGGGTTTTACCGGCGGCTGCAGAGCGAAACCCCGCCGCTGGCCGTTATCCTGCGCCTGGAGCGGACGCCCGCGGCGGCGGAACACAGTGCTGATTTTCGCATTATGGCCAGCGCGCTGACCGGACGCCGGGAGGCGCTGATTTCCCCCGACGCCGCCCTGTGTCCCGATTGCCGCCGGGAACTGCGCGACCCGGGCGACCGCCGCTTTGAGTACGCCTTCGCCAACTGCACAAACTGCGGGCCGCGCTACACCGTCGTCCGCTCCCGCCCCTACGATCGCGCCCGGACTACGATGGCCGCCTTCACCCTTTGCCCGCTTTGCGCCCGGGAGTATGCCGACCCGGCCGACCGCCGTTTTCACGCTCAACCGGTGGCTTGTCCGGCCTGCGGTCCCCAAGTCCGGCTGGAGGGGCCGGCGGACATCCTGGCGGCCGGTGGGGCGGGCTCGCCCCTGCGGCGGGCGACGCGGTTACTGGCCCGGGGTTTTATTCTGGCGGTCAAGGGCCTGGGCGGTTTCCACCTGGCCTGCGACGCTTTGAACGGCGAGGCCGTGGCCAGACTGCGGCGGCGGAAGGAGCGGGACGACAAGCCGCTGGCCGTGATGGCGCGGGATCTGGCCGCCGCCCGTCGCCTGGCCCGGCTCACGCCGGCGGAGGAAGAACAGCTGACCGCCCCGGCCGCCCCGGTCGTCGTCGCCCGCCGCCGAGAGGGAACCTCTCTGCCGGCCGCCTTGACCCCGGGCCTCAGCACCATCGGTCTCCTGCTCCCTTATACGCCGCTGCATGAACTGCTTTTTACCCCGGACGGCCCGGATTTTCTCGTCATGACCAGCGCCAACCTGAGCGGCCGCCCGCTGCTCTACAGCGACGCGGCCGCCCTGGCGGCTCTCGAGGGGCGGGCGGAGGCTTTTCTCCTGCACGACCGGGAGATCTGCCACCCCTGCGACGATTCCGTCCTGACGATAACGGCCGGCGGCGTTTCTTTTTTCCGGCGCGCCCGGGGCTATGTGCCGGCGCCGCTGCCGTTGCCGCTGCCCTGCCCCCGGCCGGTCTCCGCTCTGGGAGCGGAGATGAAAAACGCTTTTTGTCTGGCCCGTGAGAACATGGCCTTTGTGAGCCAGTATCTCGGCGATATGGGCGAATACGCGAATTTTCAACGGCTGCGCCAGGAATATGCCTCGTTTCAGGCCGTGGCCGGCGTCAGCCCGGAAGTAGTGCTGCACGACGCCCATCCCGCCTACGCTACGACGCGCTGGGCCCCGTCGCTCGGCCTCCCGTGCCGCGCTATCTGGCACCATGAGGCGCATTTGGCCGCGGTGCAGGCGGAATACGGCCGGCCGGGGCCGGTGGGGGGCCTGGTCTGCGATGGCACGGGCTACGGCCGGGACGGGCATAGTTGGGGTTTTGAGTTTTTTCGCGGTACGGCCGGGGCCTGGCGGCGGGCCGGCCATATGGAATATATGCCGGTGGCGGGGGAAATAAGCCTGACCCGGCCGCTCCGCCTCGCTTATGCCTGGAGCCTTCATCTGCTGAGGGCTCCGGCCGACGGGCCTCTCTGGCAGCGGCTGGCCGCCCGTTTGCCGGCCCGGGAGGCGGAAGCGCTGGCAGCGCAGTTGGCCGCCGGGGTCGGATTGTACCAAACGTCGTCCTGCGGGCGTTTGTTCGATGCCGTCAGCGCGCTGGCCGGCGTCTGCCTCCGCGTGACCTATGAGGGGCAGGCGGCGGCGGAACTGGAGGACGCGGCCAGGCGTTGGGGCGAGCGGGCGGACACCCGCTCGCAGCGGCGGGATTTGTATGGCGAGGCCCGGCGGTTTTTGCGCCGGGTCGCCGGCGAGGGACTCTACGCCGCCCGCCCGGAAACGGACGGCGCGCTGCCCTATTTTACCTTCCGGGCGCCGCCGGCCGCGGCGCAACCGGCCCTGTTCGCTCTCGAGTCGTTCTGGCGCCGCCTGTGTCTGGCGGAAGTCGCCGGTAGGGAACCCGGCTATATTGCCTATATTTTCCATCTGGGCCTGGCCGCCGGGATCTGCGCGGCGGTAATGGGACTGAACGAGGGGGATCGGGAGTTTTTTACCGCAGGCGGCGTTTTTCAGAATAAACTGCTGACGGAGACGCTGGCGGAACTGGCGGCGGATAACGGCCTGACTCTCAGGTATCCGCGTTTGTTGCCGCCGGGGGACGGGGGAATAGCGTTCGGGCAGATTGTTACCTATTGCGCGGAAGAACAAATTTCTTGACATTTTTCCTTGCTTTTCATATAATAATCGTATTATCGCGGAAAAGAGGGTATATATGCCAGTAAAAGAAGTAATTCTCACCGTGGCCGGGATGCAGCGGTTGGAGGAAGAACTGGAGATCTTGAAAACGCAGCGGCGCAAGGATGTGGCTGCGCGGATCAAACAGGCGATCGAATTCGGCGACATCAGTGAAAATTCCGAGTTTGAGGATGCGAAGAACGAGCAGGCTTTTATAGAGGGACGCATTATCACGCTGGAAAAGATGCTGCGCAACGCCAGGGTGATCGACGACATCGACGACAAGGGCGTGGCGGCGGTGGGCAGTACGGTGCTGCTGAAAGACATGGAGGGCGCGGTGGAAGAGGCATATATGATCGTCGGTTCGGCCGAAGCCGATCCGATGGCGAATAAAATCTCCAACGAGTCGCCGGTAGGCAGGGCGGTGCTGGGCCAGACTAAAGGCGCCCTGATTGAGGTGGCGGCCCCGGCCGGCGCCATTGTCTACCAAATATTGGATATACGCTAGTGGCTGAGGCGGAAATGGACGGAACAAAGACGAGCGAATCTGCGGCTCAGACGGGCGATGTGCTGCAGGTGCGGCTGGACAAACTGGCTCGCTTGCGGGAGCAGGGGGTGGAACCTTACGCGCATCGCTACGCGCGCACCCATCTCTCCGCGGAGATCAGCGCCGGTTTTGCCGAATTGGAAAATAGCGCCGCGGCTGTGGCCGGGCGTATTGTCTCCAAGCGCGACATGGGCAAGAATATTTTTGCCCACATTCAGGATGGAGCGGGGCGGATTCAGATTTACGCCCGGGCGGACGCTCTGAGGGCGGAGAATTTCGCGTTGCTGAAAACATTTGACGTCGGCGACATTATCGGTGTGAGCGGCACGGTTTTTCGCACGCAGAAGGGTGAGATTTCCGTGCGGGCGACTGAGGCGACCATGCTGGCCAAATCGCTCCGGCCCCTGCCGGAAAAATTTCATGGTCTGACCAATGTCGACCTGCGCTATCGCCAGCGATATCTCGACCTCATTATGAACGACGATTCGCGGCGGGTGTTTTTTCGGCGCACGGCGGTCATTCGCGCCATGCGCGCTTATCTGGAGGAAAAAGGGTTTATGGAAGTGGAAACGCCGACGCTGCAAACTATTGCCGGCGGCGCGGCGGCCCGGCCTTTCATTACCCATCATAACGCGCTGGATATGGATATGTACTTGCGCGTCGCCCCGGAGCTGCCGCTGAAACGCCTGGCGGTCGGCGGGTTGGAGCGTATTTTTGAGATCGGGCGCAATTTTCGCAACGAGGGGATATCCATCCGCCATAATCCGGAATTCACGATGCTGGAGTTGTACATGGCTTACGCCGATTACCGCGATGCGATGGATTTGACGGAGGATCTGATCCGCCGGATCGCTCAGGTGGTGCTGGAGACGGAAAATATTACCTACCAGGGGACGGCGATTTCGCTGGCGGCGCCCTGGCCCCGTCTGTCCATGACTGAAGCCGTCCGCCGCTATGCCGACCTGGACTTTGCCGCCCTGGGGACGGACGAGGAAGCGCGGGCGGCGGCGCGGGCCCGAGGGCTGGAGACGCCGGCGTCGGCCGGGCGCGGACATATCCTGAACGCTTTTTTCGAGGCTTTTGCCGAGGCGGAACTCATCCAACCCACATTCATCACGGGGCATCCGGTGGAGATTTCGCCCTTAGCCAAGCGCAACGCGGAACAGCCGGAGTACACCGATCGCTTCGAGCTTTTTATCTATGGGCGGGAAATCGCCAACGGTTTTTCGGAGCTGAATGATCCCATCGACCAGCGCCGGCGTTTTGAGGCCCAGATGGCCGAGCGGGCGCGGGGGGATGAGGAGGCGCATATGATGGACGAGGATTTTGTCCGGGCGCTGGAATACGGTCTGCCGCCGACCGGCGGGCTGGGCGTCGGCGTGGATCGTCTTGTTATGCTGCTGACGGACGCCGCCTCCATCCGGGACGTAATATTTTTTCCCACGATGCGCAGTGAGGGGTAAAGATTTGGGTGAAGATTTTTGTTTTTGCGCTTGACAACGAGGCGTCGATAAAGTACAATAATACTAACGAACGATCGTTAGTTAAACCCACCGCGTTATTCGAGACCCGCGCCGCTGAGGTTTATTCCCGGCAGCCTCTGAAAAAATATCACTGTACGTATGGTGTTCAGGATAGATCAAATAGCGCCAAAAGGCGGCATCATCGCCTTTTGGCGCTTATGCCTAGCGCAGTGGCGCACTAGCATTAATCTTTTTGGAGGGAATGATATGAAAAAGCGGGCAAAAAGGGTTTGTACGGCTCTATGCGCGTTAAGTCTCGCGCTGTCCCTGGCGGCGTGCGCCAGCGGGACGTCGCAGGCGCCTTCGACCCCGGCGGCGGATGGTGCGGCGGAAAGCCTTACAATCGGCGGTTACCCCGCCATGAAAATCGGAAACGCCGCGTTTTATGTGGAGGTATTCACACCCGAAAGCGACCCCGGCGAAAATCCCTCCGCGATTGAGAGCGCGAAAATTCTTGGGATTGCGCTGGATCAAACGGAAGTTGGCGTATTGCCGGATAACCACAACCTATTTATCGCCCTTACGGGAATTGATAGCCCGCGAGGCGCGGACGCCTACGCGTTCGCCGTTTCGTCAGGTTTGGAATTTGACCCGCAAAACTACGCCGGGCTGTACTGCGCTGTGGATTATGACGGCAATGTATTTTTCATGCCAAACGGGAACGACGGCGAATGGGAGCTTTTAACCTCCGAGTCCGAGGGTGGCGGCGGGCCGCTCGGCCAAACGGACTTGGAAATTGAAACAGGCGTGTTCTATGCGGAAGGCGTCACGCTTCCCGGCGATCCCGGCGACAACCCGTCCGCGTTTGAAAGCGCGAAAACCGCTTGGGAGACGATGAAAGAACATGGCGCGCCGGCAGGGACGCTATCCAGGGATATTATTCTCATGTTGACGGGCATAGAAACCATCAATGCTGAAGATTTCTACATTTATAGCGTCCAACTGGACTACGGCTACGGCCCCGCAGACCTCTTTCGTGTCGCCGTGAATTACAGAGGCGACGTTCTCTGCGACGCGGACGACGGCAAAGGTTGGGAATCCCTCCCCTATGGGGATATGTTCGGTGGCGAAAAGGCGTACCCGCCCGAAGATTGAGAGCACGGAATTCGTTTTCGTTTCCGAAGGGGCGGGGGCGGACAAGTACAATGTACAATCTACAATGTACAATGCACAATGCACAATGCACAATGGGGAGCGGGACACCAGGACTTCAAGCGGCAACCCCTGCCGGAAACAATTCCCCTCCTTTGGAGGGGTGCCCCGAAGGGGCGGGGTGGTTTCTTTCTGCGGTTTTAGAGCGACGTTATAAGGACGGCGACGCCCACGTCGACCCGCACCCCCCCGAATCCCGTAGGGCCAACCCGCTGTAACCCGCATGGGGTTCCTCTCAGGATGTATATCAGCGCATAAGAAAACGCCCGACAAGGCTTGAAATCGCCTTGTCGGGCTGCAAAAACGGGGCATGTGCTTCCCTTGAATGTTGAATTGATAAGACAAGCCGTAAGAATAATCTCAACAACCGTTAAGAGCGAAAGACCTCAAGCGAGCATTTGCGCTATTTGATTCCTGTGATCTTTGCTGTGTCTAATATTGAAATATTGATTATTCATCCCAGCCCTTGCAGCCGCAAAACCACTCTCACCTAAAGCAATCATTTCAACATGCCTGGTGTTTCCGAGATCGGTAACGATAACCTGAACCGCCCACTCACTCTTGCCAGCACCAAAGTGCTTAAAAGCATCAACAACCGAAGCTCTCCCACTAATCAACACTGCAATGTCAGGCGCCGAGCCTCCAACATTGTCAAATGGATCATCTAATTTCTCAATGGCCCACTTCCCGGATTGAAGAGTACTTACGATTTGTCTCAAGTTTTTCATTGTGTCAAATTCAATTGCATCAGTTTTCATGAGGATCCTCCTTTTCCATTAATTAATTAATATGCATTGGGGATTTTGAAACATGGCTTTTGCCCGCGTCACCATATCCTGTCGTATTCGCTCTTGATGTACGAGAGGTTCGACGAAGATTGCCTGATTTGCCCGTTTACCACCAATACGTACTTCAGATTGTCGGTTTCCCGAATCTCGACATATCCCACACCTGACACATTCTTGCTTGCTATGGTCTTGTCCATTGCAACCTCCCTTTTTACACAAATTTGAAATGGCTTTTTCCGCTTACTTCTCCTATCCCTTTCCCCATTGTGCATTGTGCAATGTGCATTGTGCATTGTGCATTGTACATTGTACATTGCTTCACCCGTTGCCGAAGGCGTAGAGCTTGCTCTGCTCCGTCACGCCGGTGAAATCCGCTCCGGTCGGGTCGCCCGCCGGCAGAAGGATGATGGGGGAACGGGTCTGAGCCGCCAGGGCCGCGCCGGTCAGGGCGTCAACCAGGGTGTTGCCGTCCGCCGTGTACACATACTCATATTCAAAACTCAAGGTCTCCCGGATCGCCTTATTCGTAGCGTAGCGGTCGGCGCCGTAAATCCGGGTAAAACCGGGGATGTCTTTGACCAGGGTCGGCCCGCCCAGGATATAGTGGTCAGTGGGCAGTGGGTAGTGGTCAGTTGCGAGAGTACCGTCCGGTTGATGGTCAGTGGGCAGAGGGTAGTGATCAGTTGCGAGAGTACCATCCGGTTGAGCTATCTGGATCAAGTAGCCGTGGGCCGCGGCGTAGGAGGCCACGCTGACGGCGTCGGCGATGGCGTTATAACCGACGATAAATGTTCCCTGCGGGTTTTGCACTTTGGCGTTAATTAGGGCCGCCGTCTCAAAGCGGTTCGCGCCGCGCAAAGTCTCAACCGTGAGACCGGGCAGCGCGGTTTTCAGGGCCTCGATCACGGTCTCGCTCAG
>JAISWK010000063.1 GCA_031270805.1 Gracilibacteraceae bacterium | reverse complement strand
CTTTCCCATCTTCCGGCTTCGGCTTGGGCAGCCAGGTGGTCAGGGCCGAAAAGTAATAGACAGCGGCGATTTCCTCATGTTTGGGGTTGATGAGGCGGCTGGACAGTTCCCAGAGGTTAGCCAGCGGCAGTCCGGGTGGGTATGCTGGAGGGTGCTGTGGTAGAGGTTAAAGCCGTCTATGTAGACGCTCACCCTGGTTTTGTCCATTCCGGGCGGTTCCTGCCAGGCCGCCTACTGGCTCTTAAAATTGCTGCGAAAGCAGCTCCCAAGCATAAACAGACCCTGTTGAGACTGTCGGAAAAGTCTTTGAACAATAAAAAACTGCTACATATACTGTGTTCAATGTTAGGAACATACTATTGGTTAATAACGCAATTAACGAACACGCATCAAAAATATATATCTTTTTCATATTTCAAGTTTTTTCTCCTGTTGTTTTTCCTCTAAAAAATCATCAACGGATATTTTTCCATCTGAAAACATCCCTATTAAGTGATCAAAACGAGGCCTTTCTTCGGGAAATGGTGTTAAAGTTATAGTTCCGTTTTCTTCATAAAATTTTACCTTTTTTGTAGAAATTCTCGAGAAAACCGTTTCCGGTAATGCCTGAATATCCAAAACCTTCTCTGTCATAATCTTTATCCTCCAATTTAATTATATTTTCAATTGTCAATTTAGTCAACAGACCATTTTTTGTATGACTTCACTGTTTATGCTGTTTTTCTATTCAAAATGCGCCATCCCGTCCTTTGCCTTTCTATTTGTTATACGCCATCACAGGTTGTCGAGCGGACTTTTCACATTTTTTAAATTTTTTCGCGCCACGCTCGTATAGACCATGGTCGTCTTAATGTCGTTATGCCCGAGCAACTGTTGGATATAGCTGATATCCGTGCCGTTTTCGAGCAGATGCGTGGCAAAGCTGTGTCTGAGTCCGTGTAGAACCTGTCCCGCCCCAAAACCTGCTCAAAATAAAATTTTACAGCGTTGTAGCGGCTATTTATTTGACTTTCCGTCATCTTGAGTTCTTGTCATTTTATTTTGCGTTTCCATATACCCCTCCGCTTGTTTTGCGCGGCGACCACAAACACATTCTACCATTTGCCGCCTTGAAAAACAAGAACAAGGCAAAATAATTTCCCCTCCAAGGGAGGGGAACCACCGCCCCTACGAAAACCCTGACCTTGACAGCCAATTATTTACAAATGACCGGCTATATAATCGAAAAGGCCGCCGGAACCCCTCACTCCGCGCCCATATTGATCAGGGAGGCCGCGTATCCGGCGCCGAACCCATTGTCAATATTTACCACTGTAACGCCGGTGGCACAGCTGTTCAGCATGGCGAGCAGCGGGGCCAGGCCGTGAAAATTCGCTCCGTACCCCACGCTGGTCGGCACGGCGATAACCGGCCGGGGGACAAGGCCGGCCACCACGCTGGGCAAAGCGCCGTCCATGCCGGCGACGACGACGACGACCCGGGCGGCGCGCAAAAGATCGATATGGGCCAGCAGGCGGTGCAGACCGGCGACCCCGACGTCGGCCAGAGGCGTGGCCCGGCTGCCCATCGCCCGGGCCGTAACCAGGGCTTCCTCCGCCACGGGCCAGTCGGCCGTCCCGGCGGAAACGACCAGGATTTGACCGCGCTCGCTCCCCACCTCCCCCGGGAGGAGGATCAGGCGGGAATGGGGGTAGTAAACGGCGTCGGGCATGGCGGCCCGCACTGCGGCGAAAATTTCCCCGTCCGCGCGCGTAGCCAGTACATTCCCATCGCTGGCGCCGCGCAGTTCCCGCGCGATGGCCACGACCTGCTCCGCAGTTTTGCCCGGACAATAAATCGCTTCCGCGAATCCTTTGCGCCGGCGGCGATGCGTATCCACCAGCGCGTATTCCATATCGCGGTAATAGAGGGCGCGCAATTCCCGTTCCGCGTCTGGGGCGCTGATTTCCCCGGCCTCAACTTTTTGGAGCAGGGCCAGCATATGGTCCATCTTTTTCCCCCGCTCAACCGGACTCAGCCGGAAAATCCGCTTCCAGGCAGCGCACCAGCAGGTCGCAGGCCTGCAAAATGTCGCTTTTTGCCGCCGTCTCGGCCGGACTGTGGATATAGCGCACCGGCACGGCGATACCGGCCGTAGCCACGCCGCCGCGGGAGAGATGCACCGGGCCGGCGTCCGTGCCGCCGCGGTCGATGATTTCCCATTGAAAAGGGATGCCGGCGGATTGGGCCAGGGCCGCCACCGCGTCCCGGCGGGCGGGAGCGACGACGATGGTGCGATCCATGACCTTGACGGCGGGCCCGGCCCCCAGGCGCAGCGTGGCCACCGGGTTGCGCGGTATATCGTCGGCGATCGTTGTATCCACGATATAGGCCGCGTCCGGCTCGAGAGCGAAGGCGGCGGTTTTGGCCCCGCGCAGGCCGACTTCTTCCTGGGCCGAAAAAACAAAGTATAGATCGTGCCGGGAACGGACGCGCCGCAGCGCCTCCAGCAAGACAAAGCAGCCGATCCGGTTGTCCAGGGCTTTGCCGGAAACCGTGGCGGCGGTTTCTGTCAGGGGGGCCGCGAAAACCGCCATAGCGCCGACGTCGATCCCCTGCGCGGCGAGGGCTTCCGGGCCGAGGCCGGTATCCAGGTAGTAGCGGCGGTTTTCGGTTTTATCCTGACCGGGCTCCAGGAATTGCCGGGCCAGGACGGCCGTGAGGCCGGACTGAAAACGCAGCCGCTGCCCCTCCATTTGCGCTGTGCGGAACCCGCCGACCGGCGCAAAACGCAGAAATCCGGCTTCGTCAATATGCGTCGTCATGACGCCGATTTCATCCATGTGGGCGCAGATCATGACGCGGCGGCCGCCGCCGGTCGCCGGCCGTCGTCTGACGATCAGGCTGCCGAGCGTATCTTCCCGGATTTCGTCGGCCCGGGCCGTGGCTGTGGTCGCAATGAGGCGGCGCACTTCGTCTTCCTGCCCCGAGGGCCCGAAGGCGGCGGTCAGTTCCCGCAGGAGCCGCCATTTTTCATCTGAGTCAGGCATATATTCAGGCTCCTTTCCCGGGCGGAGGCGGGGTCGCCGCCGCGCACTGGCGGGCGATAAAAGCAAGGATCAGTTTTTTCCAGTTGCGGTAGTCTTCCCGACTGGCGACGCTATGCATGGTGTGAATATAGCGGCAAGGCAGAGCGAGGGTGACGACGCGCAAGCCTGCCCCGGCCGTCTGCAGGGCGCCGGCGTCGTTGCCGCCCGCCGCGCCGCGCCGGTACTGGAGCGGGACCCCCTCTGTCCGGGCGCAATCCGTGACCGCGCGCACCAACTCGCGCGGGTAGACCGCGCCCGCGTCCATCAGGTAGCAAACCGGCCCGCCGCCCAGCACGGTTACGGTTTCCTCCGGCTCGGTCTCCGGCGCGTCCAGCGCTGCGGTGGCTTCCAGCACGACGACCAGGTCGGCCCGGACGCTGTTGGCCAGAACCTGAGCGCCGCGCAGTCCGATCTCCTCCTGGACGGTAAAGGCCCCGGTCAGGCGGCAGGGATGGTCCCGGGCCAAAATTTCCAGGAGCAGCGCGCAGCCGGCGCGGTCGTCCAGCGCCTTTCCCATAAACAGCTCCGAGCCGAATTCGCGCCAGGAATCCTCGAAACAGGCCATATCGCCGATTTTCACCTGTTTTTCCGCGTCCTCGCGGTTGGTGGCGCCGATATCGATGTAAAAGGCGTCGATCTCCGGCAGCTTTTTCCGTTCCTCCGGTTTTTGCAAATGAATGGCTTTGATGCCGACGACCCCCGGCAAACTGCCGTGCAGGCGCACTCTTTTTGCTGGCAGGACGGCCCGATCCACGCCGCCGACGGGACTGAATTTCAGGAAACCTTCGGCCGTTATATCCGTGATGAGCAAGCCCACTTCATCCATGTGGGCGCAGAGCAGCATATGGACCGCTGCCGCCGGGTCAGTCGGGTCGGCCGGCTCACGCCGGGCGATGATATTGCCCATCCGGTCGGTTTCCGGGATAAGACCGATTTCCCGCAGCCGGGCGGCAATCGCTTCCCCGACCGCTTTTTCCTGACCGGCCACGCCGTCCAAGCGGCTTAATTTTTCCAGCATCCTCAATACCTAAACTCCAATTCCTGCAAATCCGGGCTCAGACCGGCGATGGCGGCGGCCAGCAGTTTTCCCGCCAAGAGCACGTCCTGGGCCGATATGGTTTCCACCGGGGTGTGCATGTAGCGCAGCGGCACGGAAATCAGAGCCGTCGGCACCCCCTGGCCGGCCAGCTGCAAGGCGCGGGCGTCCGTGCCCGTGGCCCGGGGAATGGCTTCCGTCTGCAGCGGAATCCGCTCGCTCTGGGCCAGTTCCTCGAGATATTCCGTCAAAAGCGGATGCAGGTTCGGCCCGCGCGCTATAACCGGGCCCCGGCCCAGTTGCGCCGTCACCTGCTTGGCGTCCGGGCTCTGCGCGTGGGTGACATCCACGGCGATGGCCGCGTCGGGGCGGGCCTGAAAAGCCGTCGTCACCGCCCCCCGGCAGCCCACTTCTTCCTGCGCGGTCGCAACGGCCAGCACGTCCGGCCCATGAGTCCGCCCGGTCAAATCGCGCAGACACACGGCCAGCACCACCAGTCCGGCCCGATCGTCCAGGGCTTTGCCCGTACCCGTGTGGTTCAGCAGCAGTTTGAACTCGCAGGCAAAACTGATCGGATCGCCCGGTCGCACGAGGGCCAGCGTTTCTTCCCGCCCGTAGCCAATGTCCACCGCCAGATGGGCGAGGGGAATCGGTTTGTCGGCTAGGCGTTTGGCGGCGGCAAAACAAATCACGCCCGGCAGGTCTCTCCGCCCGTGTACCATGACCGCCTGAGCCGGCAGAGCCCGCTCATCCACGCCGCCGACCGGGGCGAAACGGATAAAGCCTTTTTCATCGACGGCCGTGACCACCAGCCCTATTTCGTCGGCGTGGGCGGCGAGCAGGATTTTGCCCGCGCCGCGTCGCCCCGGTTTTAGGTAAAACTGATTACCGAGGGCGTCCGTCCGGCTTTCCGTGCAGGAGGGTCCCCATATTTTGGCCAAGTAAGGCCCCAGACCCGCTTCGTGGGCGCTGACGCCGCTGAGGGCGCTTCCTTCCGCCAGGATTTCCTCCACCCAGAGCAAAAGATCGGTTGATTCACTCATATTTATTAACGCACGCTCTTTCTCTATGTCAATGCAGCTTCGTTACATTTTAACATTCACGGGGCGGGAATACAAGGGTGTTTTTTTCCTGAACCCTCATCGTCCGCCCTTCATCGCTTCGTGCGGTCGCGCCGTCTACCTTATAGCGCACATTATACGAAAGAACAAGGCGTATCAATGCGCAATTGGGAGAGCGTAGGGGACGATGGCAATCGTCCCGAAACCCAACGGGCGGATTGCCATCCGCCCCCGGGCGGATTGCCATCCGCCCCTACGATGTCCTGGGTTGCTGTCAATGCTTTTTTTTCACACAGTCTGACGAGGTGAATGGGGATGGACGTAAGAGAAGCCGTAATCCGCGGGGTGGAACAGGTGGCGGATCTGGCCGGACAGACGCTGGGGCCGCTGGGGCGCAGCATTGTTATTTCCCGTTATCCGCGCAGCCCGCTCGTGACCAGGGACGGGCGCGTCGTGGCCGACCATATTTTTCCCCGCGGCCGCCATGAAAACATGGGCGCGGCCTATTGCCGCGAAGCGGCGGCCCAAACCAAGACCACGGCCGGCGACGGTTCGACGACCGCGCTGATTTTGCTGCGGGAACTGCTGCGGCGGGGGCAGACCGCCATCCGGGCCGGCCTCCACCCGCTGCGGCTGCGCCGGGCCCTGGATGCCCTGTTGCCGGATATCCTGGCCTACCTGGCGGCGGAGATTGTTCCGGCTGACGAGGCCGTTTTGCGGGCGGTGGCCACGCAGGCGGCCCAAAGCCCCGCGCTGGGCGACCTGACCGCCCGGGTTCTCACCGGTCTCGCCGGCGGCGAACGGCTGACCGTTCGCCCGAGTCCGCGCGGAGAGCATTACACGGAGCGCAGCCGCCCGGAGGGCGCGGAGCGGGATGAAATCACCGTCTTCGTCGGCGCGGCCACGGAAGCGGAAACCTTTATGCTCGTCGCGCGGGAACAGGACGCGCTCTGCGCGGCGCGGGCCGCCGCTCTGTCCGGCGCGCTGCCCGGCGCGGCTTCGGTGCTGGGGCGCGCGGCCCGGGTTTTGCGCGCGGCGACGGAGGGAGCGGCCGAGGCGGAAATCCGCGCGGCGGGACTTATCTGGAGCGGGGCCCTGACCGCGCCGCTGGAGCGCCTGGCCCAGAACGCCGGCGCCGCAGGCGGGCGCGTGGCGGCCCGGTTAGGGGAACTGCCGCAAAACATAAGTTACGACGCCCAAAACGGCTCTTTTACCGACGCGCGGGCCGCGGGGCTTTACGACGCGGCCTTGGCGGCGCGGACGGCGCTGCAGACCGCCGGCGGCCTGGCGGGTCTGATCCTGACCGCCGGCGGGGAGGCCGGCGGGCGGGCGGGCGCGGGGGGCGGCACGGCGACGCTGGGCCCGGGCGGAGCGCGGGCGGCGCTCCGGCGCGGGGCCGGAACCCTGGCCGCCGCCGTGGCCGTGACCTTGGGGCCGCGGGGCGGGCAGGTCTACGTCGCGCCGGAGAAGGGCTTCCCCCGCTTTACCCGCTCGGGCGCCGGCATTGCCCGCATTATGCGCCTGCCGGACGAATTCGCCGATCTCGGCTGCGCGCTCTTGCGCGAGGCGGCGGAAAAGACGGCGGAGCAGACCGGCGACGGCGCGACGACGGCGATGGTGCTGGCCTGGGCTTTGCTGACGCGTTTCTGGCGGCTGCAGGACGGCGGTTGGGCGGCGCCGCTTTTGGCCCGGGGCCTGGAGTGGGGACTCGCCCACACGGCGCGGTACCTGGCCGCCGCCGCCGTGCCGGCCCGGGAGGAAGACCTGGGCCGCGTGGCCGCCCTGGCCGGAGGCGCGGAAGCGGGAGAGTTGGCCGGCGCGGCTTTTGCCCTGGTCGGGGGGAACGGCGTTATCAAGATTGAGGAATCGCCGGCCCCCCGCTCCGCGGTGGCCAAAATACCGGGGATATCGTTTCCGCGCGGGTTTATCTCGCCGCGCATGGTGACGCATCCGGCGGAAAATCTGTCCGTGCTGGCGGACGCGCTGATTTTTATGACTGACCGGCGTATCGCCTATGCCGACGAGGTGGAAAATATCCTGACGGTCGCCGTCCAAGAGCGCCGGCCGCTGCTTATTATCGCGGCCGATCTATCGACGGACTTGCTCACACTTTTTTTGACGGCCCGCCGGAAGGGCGGGATGGAAGTGACGGTGGTCTTGCCGCCGGCGGCCGGCGCCCGGGGGCTAGAGGAACTGCGTGACATCGCGGTTATTACCGGCGGCCGGGTCTTGTCCGCCGCCGCGGAGACGGACTGGGCGGAAGTCACCGCCGCTTGGCTGGGGCGGGCGGAGCGGGTGGAAGTCGGCGCAAAAAACACGAGCATCATCGGCGGCGGCGGGGAGCGGGCGGCCATCGCGGCGCGGGAGGCCGAAGTCCTGGCCCTCGCCCAAGGCAAAGCGCCGGGCTGGAGTAAGGATAAGCTGGAAACCCGGCTGGGCTGGCTGCGGGGCGGGGCGGCCCGGATCAAGGTCGGCGGCATGACGCGGCCGGTGATGCTGGAGCGGTTGGAGCGGGTGCGCGCCGCGGTGCGGGCCGCCCAAACCGCGCTGCGGACGGGGCTGCTCCCGGGAGGCGGCCTGGCCTTTTTGCGGGCGGCCGAAGCCCTGGAAGAGGACCTGGCCGGGGGAATTTATCCGGAAGGCGGCGGCGAGGCGGAGCGGGCCGGCTTGCAGGCCTACGCGCTGGCGCTGCGGGAACCGCTGCGCCGGCTGGCGGCGAACGCCGGGGAATCGGGGGAAAGCGTTCTGGCCCGCTTGCGCCGCTGCCCGCCGGAGGTGGGCTTTGACGCGGCGACCGGCGAGTTGGCGGCCCTCCCGGCGCTGGAAGCGGCGGGGGTGGCTGCCGCCGCCCTGGACAGCGCCGCGTCCGCCGCCGCCCTGATGCTCAATACCGGCGGGCTGGTGCTGCCCGGCCCGGCCAGAATGGAGGAAGAACAGGCATGATCACAATTTTTCGGGAGATCGCCCTCAGGCAGATCGTGACCAAACAATCCAAGGATATATCACTGGGCCAGCTGCACGACCAATTAACCGAATTAATGACAGAAATAGATAATTTTGAGAGCGAAAAAAACAAGCTGCTGACAGGATTTGCCCTGCGCGGCGGCGAAGGAAGCCAAGTAGATGATCTGCGCAAACAACTGGACGGAGAATCACACCGGTTTTTCCGGCGCAAGGACGAGCTAATGCGGCAAATCAACGAGGTGCAGGCCTTGCGCGAAGGGGAGGAAATAGCGGTCGGTTCGCTGGAAGGGCCGTGGGAATTAAAGGTGGGCGATGATTTCACGGCGCTGGCCGGAGCGCAGATAGTGCTGAAAGACGGTATAGTAACGGCGATACGGGGATAAGGGAAATGGTTTTTTTACCGGGGCGGGGGGGGGGGGGGTTGTCCCCCCGACCAATTCCCCACCAGTGGAGGGGTGCCCCGAAGGGGCGGGGTGGTCTCTTTCTTCACATACTCCGTCAAAGCAGAATCCATTTGCGCCGGCAGCGCCCATGTGGATACTGCGATTCGGCTTCGCCGAACGCAGC
>JAISWK010000112.1 GCA_031270805.1 Gracilibacteraceae bacterium | reverse complement strand
GACGGACATGGCATTAATAAGACGCATTCGATGTCCAGAGTTAATGCCACGCCCCTGTTTGCCAGACTTAACGCAACCGAAACCATAGGCAGGGGTTGCGTTTACAATGTCAACTTACGCTCTCTTCCCTCACTTCCCCTGCCGGTAAGATCAGCTTGAACGGCAGCGATAATTGTGATATAATTCGCTTGTGTCTAAGCGCACATAGCTCAGTTGGATAGAGCATCTGCCTTCTAAGCAGAGGGTCCGGGGTTCGAATCCCTGTGTGCGCGCCAGTAAAATCAATCAAGGCCGAGTGCCTTTCAAGTGCTATTGTCAGGCGCGCGGGTCGGACGCGGCCAGCTAAGGGAAACGGTGCGGATGTGTTCCGCTATTTTCGCGTCTTCGCCCCGAATGTGCCGCACCAGCCAGCCGGCGATAATGGAATTGACTTTGGCGCTCAACTCCTCTGCCGATTCACCGGCTTTATATTCGCGGATCAGGGCGGCGACCGTCTCCTTAAAATCGTCGTGCGCTTTTTTATGCCGGGCATACCCGGGAAAACGGTAATGAATCTGCAGAGCTTCCTCGTCGGCGAAATGCCGCACCGTGTAGGCGGCAAGAAAATCCAGCGCCTCACCCAGCACCGCCGTGCTGCGGCCTTTGGCGCAGGCGTCCACGAGGGCGCTGGTCAGGCGGAACAACTGTCGGTGCTGGGCGTCTATTTCCTCGTTCCCGGTTTCCAGCTCCGGACTCCAGGCCAGTCCGTGTGACCAGTCAAACTCGCCGGCCTCGCCGATCTCTTCACTGGCGCCGCCGCCGGGACGCAGGTATTTGCGCAGCTTGCTCAGGATGACGGTCAAATCCAGCGGTTTGTCCACCCAATCGTTCATACCGGCCCGCAGACACCCGTCCTTGTCGCCGCGCAGAGCGTCAACCATCGCCACAATCGGCGTTACGGAGGCCCGGGGGGTATCCAAGAGCCGAATCCGGCGGGCAGCTTCGCAGCCGCCCATTTCCGGCATTTGTTCGTCCAGCCAGATCATATTGTAGCGTTCGGGGGCCGCAGCGAACATTTTTACCGCTTCCGCCCCGTTTTCCGCGCAGTCGGCGCCTATTTCCGCCTGCTCCAGCAAGGCCAGCGCTATTTCCCGGTTGATCGCCACATCTTCCGCCAGTAAAATGTAGTAACCGCGAAAACTCTCGCCGGCTTGTAATTCTTCATCTGCCAGTTCCAAGCTGCCGGCCGCGTTTTTCAGCCGGTCGGCCCCGTCGGCGCAGATCAGGTAAAGCAGAACGGAAGCCGCCAGCAAGATGGCGAACGCCCCGGCGTCCGGCCCGGTAGCCGCGAAACGAAGGGGCAGGAGGGGAGCGGCGAATGTAAGAAAGGCCGTGAAGGCGGCGCCGAAGGCCAATAAACATAAAAAGGCTTTTTTGTCAAAATATAGCATCCCGACGCAACAAATAATCAGGTAGATCAGGTCAAAATGGGCAAAACCGTACAGCGTGAAGCCGGTCAGCCCGCAATGGGCCAGCAGGAGCAGCGGTACTCCCAGCGCGGTGGTAAATGGTTTTTTGGCCCGGGTCAGAAGGGCGATGGCGGCGAGGGTGATCAAACCGGCCATGAGTGACATGACGGTCTGCCAAGCGCCGGCGCTGAAAACGGAAGTCAGCACGCGATAAATTGTTATGCCCGCAGCAGCAGCGAGGGCGGCCGCGTCGGCCCTTAACATGCGTATCATACGTTTATCGGGTCAGCCAAGCGGCAATATCGTCCACCACCTCGCCGGCGACCGGGGTCATTTGGGCATACTCGACTGCAACTAACTGGCTGAAAGGCACGGCCTCGCCCTCGTAACGGCCGAACAAGTGGTTCAAACCGGGGTAGGATCTGAAATCGGCGTCCGGGTGCGCGGCCAGTCCCGCCTGCCAGAGGGTGAGGTCTTTCCCGGTGACCTGGCGGTCGCTTTCCCCCTGCAATACCAGCACCGGCAGCCTATCTTTCCGGTGCAGGGCTATGGCGTCGATTTCCCCCAGTTTTTGCAGGTAGGGGGCGGGAATGCCGAAAAGGGTCTCATCGGCCTTCATTCCGGCTAAAGCGGCGGCTCTCTGCCGTTCCTTTTCCACAAAATCCCGCACGTCTCCGGCTTGGGCCCTGTCGCCCCCTTGCTCCAGTTCGTCGGCGATAAGCAGGTTTTGCTCCGCGCTCAGTTCCCATAAGTTGCGGGGCGTCCCCGCCATGATGATGTAGCCGTCCGCGCCCGCGCCAAGAGAGTTAATATAGGCGAGCAGACCGCCGCCTAAGCTGTGGCCCAGCAAGTATATCCGGCAGTCCGCCGTTTCTTCCCGTTCTTGCAGCAATTTGACCGCCGCCAGGGCGTCAAAGGCTGCTTCCTCGTCGATGGTAATATTGTTTGCGCCCCGTTCGGCCATGGCGGCCCCATGGGTCAGGGTGCGCTTGTCATAGCGCAGCACCGCGATCCTTTTTGCGGCCAGGCCATAGGCAATGTCGCGGAAGGGGGCGTTGGCGCCGACGGTTTCGTCCATATTGCCGGGGCCGGAGCCGTGAACCAGAACCACCGCCGCCACAGGCTTTCCGCCCTCAGGCAGAGTCAGCTTCCCGGCCAGGGGATAACCTTCTCCCGCATCCACGGTAATAGCGGTTTCCGTGACGCCGTCCGGCAGTTCGGCGGCGGGAGCGGGAGCGGCGGTATTGCTTTCAACTTGGCCGTTGCGGAAAAAAAGTCCCGTAATTAAGTCGTCCTCATCAAAAACGGTGCGCTGAACGACGGTTCCTCCGGCGAAGACCAAGGTCATTTCCAGAACATCATATCCTTCGGACACGAGTCCGACATAAGCGCCGGTTTCGGCAAAAGCTCCCAGTGAATCCGCCAGTTGACTCCAAGTGGCGGCCAGTTTGCCGTCCATCGCTTTCTTCATGGCGTCGCTCATCATAGCGTCGGCGGCGACCGTTTCGCCAGTCGCCAGGTACTCCGTGAAGCGGACGGACAGGGTATGCAGTTCTTCCACCCGCTCCCCGGCCAGCCCGGGCTGTTCTTCCGGCGGATCGCCCGCCGCAGTCAGGCAGCCGGCGAGCGGCAGGAGGCATAGCAGCATAGACATCATTATCACCAACCGTTTCATCTTAACTTATCTCCTTACCTGTTTTTTATTCGTCGCCCAGCCGTATGTGTTCTATGCGTTTGCAGCGCAAAGCGACGGCCTCTGCTATCTTTTCGCGGCGCTCTGCATCGATCAGATCGGAGTGCGCCAGTATTTCCGCGCATTCTTCCCGTATGCCGCCTTGGGCGCCGGAATCGTACCAACTCAAATCCGAAACGAGTTTGATCTGCTCGTCGTGCGAATTGCGGAACGGTTTGCTCTCAACCGCGCTCCCGACAAAAAGGTTGTTGTACCATAATGACGTGCCGCTGTCGAATACGGGCGCAAACCCTTTCCACTCGAGCGTGTCCGCGTTCCGGATAAATCCGAAATTATTGTAATGCCTGTCCTCATTCGCGATGATGTAATCAAGTGTCAGCATTTTATCGATTGCCTCGCGGACGCCGGGGATTTCAAGTTTTTCGCCACAGCGCAGGAAATGCGTGTAATGTGAATCCCGGTTGTCTTTTTTATGCGATTTCAAAATCCGCCAAGCGGGAACAAGTTCCGTGTCGGGCGTGACAAAATTCTCGCACAAACTGTATGGTTTGCCGCCCTCGAACGTGAGCGTATATTCAACGTGCGCTATCTTCAGTCGGCGCATGATCGCGCTGGCCACCGCCTCGTTGAACGGTTCTTGTTGAAAAGGATTGCTCGCGCCTTTCATCAAAATCCGCTTTCCCTCCGCGATAATCCATTTTTTTCGCAGCCAACCGTCAGAGGTGTTGTCCGGCGACACTAGGCTTATATTGTCCTTGTCCTCGGGGACTTTGCCGAACAATATCTCGCCCACGTCTTTGGAAAAATCATTTTGGAAGAAGTTCACCTCCTCCCATTTGAGGCCCATGCCTTTGGGACTGAGCCAGTATTGATCGGACAGGCTTAACCCGTAGGATTTTGCGGCAAGTACGGATGTGTTGTATTCGCCGAGCGATTGCAAAGCGCCCTTGATTCCGTCGCGGCTCGCGGGAATGGAGCGCCCTGTCCACCAGTCGTTTAATGATTTGCGGTTTGGCTTTCCGGCGTTCATTTCAGTGCCGACGGGCAAATGCCGTTCATCAAAGATATCGCCGATTTTGCTGATATTGCCGAGTTCGGCGTCGATTTCAAGCCCTAGGACTGGGACGTTCTTATGCATCAAAGTACATTCCATGCGACTTACCTCTTACCCTTGCCGTTTGAGTATTTGTTTTAAGGCGGGCGCCAGAATCCGTTCATATCTTACAGTCAGGCTTTTTATTAAATATTCTTTGCGAATGTCGGAGATGCCTTCTGTACTCAAAACCGTTTCTTTGACCAGTTCCAAGTCAATTCGGGGAGTTATGCGCCGAATTGCTTCATTAAGTTCATTGGGTGGTGTTTTGAAGATTTTATGATAGAATATTCTTTGACCGTTCAAGGAATAACATGATTTTGTGTTGTATTCTATGCTGTTGAATTCGATTTCGTCGTCAAGCAAACGCCGCATTTGGTCGTCGGAAAGCAGGGCCCCTAAACTTGAACCGCAATCATAAACTGGCGCAGGTGAAAATTCATTGTCTTTCGACAGAAAACCCCAATTGTCCAGATGTCTGTCATTATTTCCCAAAAGAGCGTCTACGACGAACATATCCCAAAATTGAGTCGTCGCGCCGGTCTTGTCTTTTATAAAATCCGTCTCTTGAATTATAAGACGGACATTTTCAATGGTCGCCTTGATTTTTTCGTCCACAGTCACAATAGCATTGGCCAGTTTTGAACATTCGTAGAGCGTCGTTCCGTCTTGGGTGAAATCTTTGCATCCAACGACAATCTTCTTTCTCCCGGTTTTGTCAGTATAGGCGCCCAGAATGGTTTCCTGGGCCGAAAGTCCGCAAACTCTGAAAATACGGCAGCCGATATGTTCAGAAAACTGGTTATTCATATAGCTGAGGGTATTGTTTTTATCTCTTATAGGATCGGGGAATTTAATCATATAAATCTCATTGTTGTACAGCAAAGTGGTTTTTTTCTCCGAACCCAAAAACTTGTTGGGCAATTCTGTTCCGCTGTTAAAATCAATCATCCGGCGCCAAGCTCCTTTCAATTTTCATCAATTCCGAACAGAACAGTAAAATATTAACATAAAAAATCAAGTGCGTCAAGTGAGGGATTAGGGGCGGGACAAAATGGGGACGGGTTCTATACAATGCACAATGCACAATGCACAATTCACAATTCACAATTGGGAGAGTAGGGGACGATGGCAATCGTCCCGTATACGCCGGATCGGGCGGATAGCGAGAGACTTACCCAGCCGGATCGGGCGGTATTGCCGTAGGGGACGATGGCAATCGTCCCGAAAACCAACGGGCGGATTGCGAGAGACTTACCCAGCGAGTCTCCGAGCTGTTGGTAAGTCCTCTGCAACAGGCTCCCGGCGAGTCTCCGAGCTGTTGGAGCCGAACTGCCATCCGCCCCTACGATGTCCTGGATTGTGCGCCCCTACGATGTCCTGGGTTGTGCGCCCCTACGATGTCCTGGGTTGCGCGCCCCTACGATGTCCTGTTTTTCCTACGATATCCTGGGTTCCGTGTCCCGATATACGCCCGCAATTGACCGATATCGCGCATCGTAGGCCACTCTTTACTCTTTCCTCATCACTCTTTCCTATATAAGGTATTGCCGTAGGGGACGATGGCAATCGTCCCGTATACGCTATACAATGCACAATGCACAATTCACAATTGGGAGAGCGTAGGGGACGATGGCAATCGTCCCGAAAACGCCGGATCGGGCGGATTGCCATCCGCCCCTACGATGTCCTGGGTTGTGC
>JAISWK010000025.1 GCA_031270805.1 Gracilibacteraceae bacterium | reverse complement strand
GAAGTACTCCGGCAGGTACGGCAGCGTCATCACCGAGGCTGACCCGATTCAGCGGGAGATTATGGACGCATTTGGAATCTCCATCGAAACATAGTTACAACTTCGGGATTTTCGATTATCAGGGGAAGCGCAATGTCTGATAGAACTCTATGGCAGGAAGGTGAATGTGCCGGAGATTAATTGTGAATTGTGAATTGTGAATTGTGAATTGTGAATTGTGAATTGTGCATTGTGCATTGTGCATTGTATTGTATAGAACCGGCAGACTGTGTGGAAAAGAGAAGCGGAAAGAGAAGCGGGTGTATTGCGGGACGCCGAGGGCGAGGGCGGCGTTCCCTACGGCAATACCGCCCGATTCGGCGTATACGGTACGATTGCCATCGTCCCTCGGGGCGCGCAACCTAGGACATCGTAGGGGCGGATGGCAATCCGCCCGTTGGTTTTCGGGACGATTGCCATCGTTCCCTACGGCAATACCGCCCGATTCGGCGTATACGGGACGATTGCCATCGTCCCCTACGCTCTCCCAATTGTGAATTGTGCATTGTGCATTGTGCATTGTGCATTGTGCATTGTATAGAAACGTCAGACTGTGTGAGAAAGGGAGTCGTAGGGGCGGGCATGGGGCGCCCGCCGAACAAAATTGGGGGCACGGGCGCGCAATGCGCGCCCCGACCATACCCCGGGGGTGCCGCCAATGGGTTTACACACAGTCTGCCGTCCCCATTTTGTCCTGCCCCTAATCCCTAACCACCCCGCCGCTTCGCGGCACCCCTCCAAAGGAGGGGAATCCCTAATCCCTTCCCAACTGTTAACTTCCCCCCGCTGCGCGCAGCGTTTTTCCCATCCAAAAAGGAATACTCAGCAGCGCCATGACCAGACCGGTGCCGATCAGGAGGAAATCAATGGGGATCAGGTCCGCGACCGGGCCGAAAACCAGCATCCCCGCCGGCACCATGACGCTGGTACTCATCGTCATAACCGAGAGAACCCGTCCCATGAAAGCCGGATCCACGGCGGTTTGGAGCAAGGTCATCACCGGCGCGCTGTACAGCGGGATGGTGAGGCCCATAATCAGCATGATTCCGTTATAGGCCCAGAAAGCGGGGACGAGGCCCAGGCCGATCGTTTCCAGCCCGAACAGGGCGTAAGAGAGGGCGATGGTCAGGGCGTGGCGACGGAATCCGCCCCAGGCGCCGATCAGCACGCCGCCCAGCATCATGCCGACCGAAAAAGTGATTTCTATCGCGGTCAGCCGCCACACTTCGCTGCCAAAGTCCCTGGTCACCTGGAGCGGGGTGAGCAGCATGGCCGGAGAGGCGAAAAACATGAAGGCCGCCGCCAGAGCCAGCAGCTGCAGGACAAATTTTTGCCGCCGGATATAGCTGATCCCTTCCTTCAGTTCGCGGAAATAGGCCGGTTTTTCCCCGGCGGGCGCCGACAGGGAAATTTTCCTCTTCGGCCCTTTGACCCCAAAAGCCAGGATGCTTATGCCGATGGCGGCGGTGACCACGTCAAGAAAAAACAGCGTCGCCATGGAAGTGAAAGACATGAGAACACCGCTGATCGCAGGCGCCGCCAGGGCTGAACACGATTGGACGCTGCTCTGAATCCCGTTGACTCTGGTCAAATGTTCCTCGGGGACAATCTGAGGGATAAACGAGCCCACGGCCGGCATCTGCACCCCCTGGCCGAAGGAGCGGACGATCGCGGCAAAGAGCAGAACACCGGCGTTGTCCACTCCGGCCAGGAACAGGAGAGCGGCGACCAGGCTGGCGAGAGCGACCGCTCCGTCCGCCGCGTTGATAATGTATTTCCGGTTGTACCTGTCCGCCCAGACGCCGCCAAAAGGGGAAATCAAAAACATCGGGAGAAATCCGGCGACGGTAAACACGGTTACTATCGCTCCCGATTGAGTGTTCAGGATTATATGCCATATAATGGCGTATTGCACGACCATGGAACCGAAAACAGTCACCGCTTCCCCGCAGAGAAACAGAGCCGTATTCTTTTTCCATTTATTTCCTGCATTATTCAAGAAAGTACCTCATGCTGCTTTTCTTCAGCTCCGCTTCGCTGAACAAAAGCTCGTACTGTTCCGTTCCCGCCAGTTCGGCCAAATCCAGGGCCAGGGCCCGACATTCTTCCTCGCTGTGCGCGTGCAGCATGGTATACATATTATACGGCCAGTCCGACGGGACGGCCCGCTCATAGCAGTGCGTCACTTCCGGCCGGGCCGCCAGGCGCCGACCGGCGGCTTCCGTCTCTTGCGGCCGGATCCGCCAGACCGCGAGCGCATTGGCCGAGTAGCCGACCAATTGGTGGCGCAGGACGGCGGCCACCCGTTTCAATATACCCTGTTCCCGCCAAAGCCGCAAAACCGCCAGCACATCTTCCTCCCGCCGGCTCAGCCCGGCGGCCAAAGTGGCATACGGCCGCTCCGTCAGCGGCAGTGCCTCCTGCAAAGCGGCTGTCAGTCGCTTGTCCTCCCGCGTGAACTCAGTTTGGCCGGCGGCGACTGCGGCCGCGTTTTCCCGCTCGCCGGTAAAACAAGCGTCTTCCTCTCCGTCGTCTTCCGCCGGCCCCGCTGTCCGGGCGACGGATTCCGTCCCCAGGGGGAAATTCACCCGCACTTTGAAATACCGCCGCACCGGCAGGTTCAGCCATTTATCCCCGCCGACCCGCGCGCGCATTTCTTCCGTCAGCCGCGCCAGTTCCGCTTCGCCCGGCGCGAGTAAAGTACACCAGATATTATACTCGTGCCGCCGGATATAATTATGGGTAACTCCGGTATAGGAGTTGATAACAGCCGCCGCCGCCGGCACGCGCTCCGCCGGCACGCGGAAAGCGCAGAGTGTCCCCCGGTAGCCGAGGCGGCGCGAATCAAATATGCCGCCCAGCCGGCGGATCAGGCCTTCGGCCCGGAAACGGCTGACGCGGCGCAGGACTTCCGCCGGCGGCAGGGCGGTTTTTTCCCCCAGCCACGCCCACGGCGTCTCCGTCAGCGGAATATCCGTCTGCAGTAAATCCAGCAGGCGGGCGTCCGCCGGCGATAAAATTTTTTCCGTCACGGCCTAATACCCCTTGCGCCCGCCGTACAGGCACCACGGTTCTTCCGCCATATAACTCCCGTGATAATACCAGGCCCGGGCCCGGCAGCCGCCGCAGACGCTCTTGTAAGCGCAGCGGCCGCAGCCCCCCGCGAAGTCCAGCGTGCGCAACTCGGCCAGCACGGGACTGTCCCGCCAGATCTCCGCGAAAGAGCGCTCGCGCACATTGCCCAGGGGCATGTTCAAATAAGCGCAGGGCTGCACGTCGCCGCGCGGCCCGATGATACAGTAAGCCGTGCCGGCCAGGCAGCCGCGGGTAAAACGGGTTTGCAGACCCAGCTGTTTCGCTATGCGCATAAATTGCGGGGCGCAGGTCGGTTTCAGCTCAATCGCCGTCTCCTGCTGCTTGCGCAGGATCCGGGTCAGCAGATCTTCATACTGCTCGGCCCGCAGCGACTCCTGCTCAATATCCGCAGCGCGTCCGGTCGGCACGAGGAAAAAGATATGGTGGGCAGCCGCGCCTTCCTGTACGGCAAAATCTGTTATATTTTCCACTTCATGGTCATTCCAGCCCATGACGGTCGTATGCACCTGAAAAGGCAGGCCGGCGGCCCGGCAACAGCGCATCCCGTTGACGGCGGCCTCCCAGCTGCCGCGCTGTCCCCGCAGTTCGTCATGCCGGTTCTGATCGAGGCTGTCCAGACTGATGCCGATACAGGCCGCCCCCGCCTCTTTCAAGCGCGCGGCGGCCGCCGCGTTCAGCAGCGTGCCATTGGAACCCAGAACCGGCCGCAGCCCGCAACGGACGGCGTAACGGACGAGTTCAAAGATGTCCGGGCGCAGCAACGGCTCCCCGCCGCTGAAAATCATGATCCGGAATCCCGCTTCCCCGATCTGATCCAGCAGGGTTTTGCCCTCCGCCGTCGTGAGTTCGTCCGCGGCGCCGACGCCCGCGTCACGATAGCAGTGCGCGCAGTAAAGATTGCAGGCGTTCGTCGTATTCCAGGATATGATCATAGTCCAATCTCCTCGTCCGTCAAGTAACAGGCGGGATCGGCCGCCCAGAAATCACCGCTTTGCGCCTCCGCCCGCGCGCGGAAATTACCGTTGCAGATATCGAGCCAGCGGCAGGCGGCACAGCGGCCGTGCAGCAGGGGGCGGCGGTCTTTCAGCCCCGCCAGGATGGGATTGCTCTGATCGGTCCAGATGTCGCCGAATTTGCGTTCGCGCACATTACCCAGGCAATGGGCAGTGAACTGGTCGGGATGCACATTCCCCAGCCAGTCCACCTGGGCGATGGCAATACCGGAGCGGTTGCCGCCGTTGGTCTTCAGGAGCTCCAGCGCCCGCTCCGCCCGCTCCCCGTCCCGCCGGCGCAGGTCAAGGTAAATGTAGGCCGCATCGGCGTGATTGTCCACCGTCAGCACTTCCCGCGGCCGACCGCTGCGGCGCAGGGCCTCCGTGCGCCGAATGATGACGTCCAGCGCCGCCCGGCTCTCCGCGTGGCTCAGGTCCTCCGCTCCAGCCATTGCCGAGCCCCGGCCGGTATAAACGAGATGGTAAAAACAGATGCGGGGAATGTTTTCCTGCTCGGCCAGGTCAAAAATATCGTCCAGGTAACGATGGTTATGGCGGTTGAGGGTAAAACGCAGGCCGACTTTCTGCCCGGCGGCGATACAGTGGCGCAGCCCGGCCAGGGCGGCGGCAAAAGCGCCCCGGCGCCCGCGAAACTCATCGTTAATCCGCTCCGGTCCGTCCAGGCTGACGCCGACGTAGCTCACGCCCAGTTCCTTGATCCGGGCGGCCAGAGCGGCCGTGATCAGGGTGCCGTTCGTCGAGAGGGTCACCCGCAGACCGCAGGCGCGGGCGTAAGCGATAATCTCCGGCCAGTCCCCGCGCAAAAGCGGTTCCCCCCCGGACAGCAATAGTACCGGCACGCGAAATGCCGCAAGATCGTCAATAAAGGCCCGGGCGGCCTTCGTGTCCATTTGTTCGTACTCCCGGCTGTCCGAGCCGGTGTAACAATGCCGGCAGCGCAGGTTGCACGTTCGCGTGCAGTTCCAGACGACGACCGGGCCGTGGCTTCGCGCCGCGCCGTGCCGCTGTTCCCGCGCTTCCGGCGCGTAACGGAGCTCGTCCCCGTAATGCTCCGTCTCATACAGCATTTTGCTGACGCTGATCATGTTTTTTTCCTTCCTGTGGCGGTAAAATAGGCGCACAGAGCCGCGACGAGGCCGTCCGCCGTGTATGTCTCCGCCTCGGCCGCGACGGGCAGACCCATTTCCCGGGCGGCGGCGCTGGTCACGGGGCCGATGCTCACCGCGGCGGTTCCGCCCGGCAGACCGCCCGCCGCCGCCGGGCCGTCTCCGGCCGTCAGGCCAACTAAGCCCAGGAACGCGCGTACCGTCGAGGGGCTGGTAAAAGTCACCGCGTCGATCTGGCCCGCGTGCAGCTCCCGCTGCACGGCGGCCGCGTCCTCCGCCGCCGCGGGCAATGTTCGGTAAGCCGTCACTTCTTCGACCGCCGCGCCCATCTCGCGCAAGGCTTGCGCGAGATAGGGGCGCGCCAGGTCGGCGCGCGGCAGGAGGACGCGGGCGCCGCCCCTGACCTTACCGGTCAGGGCGCGGGCCAGATCTTCCGCTTGGTAGCGCTCGGGCAAATCCTCCACTCGCAGGCGGAATTTTTCGATCTCCCGCGCCGTTTGCGGCCCGATAGCCGCCAGCCGCGGGCCGCGCAAATCCCGGATATCCAGGCCCGTTTCCGGCAGCATATCCATAAAGGCCCGCACGCCGTTCACGCTGGTGAATACGATCCAGTCAAAACTCCCGGCCCGCCGTACCGCGTCCGCCAGCAATTCCGGCCGCACAGGCGGCGCCGGCGCGATAACCGGGAACTCTCTCACCGCGGCGCCGAGTTCCCGCAGGGCCGCGCTCAGGCCGGCGGCCTGGGCCTTGGGCCGCGTCACGAGGATGCGCCGGCCAAAGAGGGGTTTGGCCTCCCACCAGGCCAGCTCATCCCGGAGCCGCACCACATCTCCCACGACTATAACGGCCGGATTAGTCAGGCCGGCTTGCTCCGCCCGCGCCGCGATATCGGCCAGCGTACCGGTCAGGGTAACCTGTTCCGGCGCCGCGCCGCGGTGAATGACAGCCGCGGGCGTGGCCGGGTCACGCCCGCCGGCTGTCAGTCTGGCGCAAATGGCGGGCAGTTGGTGCATACCCATGAGAAAAACAAGCGTTTCCCGGCCGGCGGCAATATGCCCCCAATCCAGGGTCGTTTCTTCTTTGAGCGGATCCTCACTGCCCGTTATGATGGAAACGGCGGAAGCCAGGCCGCGGTGGGTCACGGGAATACCGGCGTAAGCCGGGACGGCCACGGCTGAGCTGACGCCGGGCACGACGGTGAAAGCGACGCCCTGCCGGGCCAGGTATAGCGCTTCTTCACCGCCGCGGCCGAAAACAAACGGGTCGCCGCCTTTGAGCCGCGTTACCGTATGCCCCGCACCGGCTTCCCGGGCCAGCAGAGCGTTGATCTCCGCCTGGGGCAGGGCGTGCCCTGCCGGCGATTTGCCGACATAAACGCGGCGGGCCGCGGCCGGCGCCCAATCCAGCAGTTCCGGCGCCGCCAGGCGGTCATAGACCAGCACGTCGCTGCGCCGCAAACATTCCAAACCCTTTAAGGTGAGCAGGCCCGGATCACCCGGGCCGGCGCCGACTAAAAAAACATGGCCTTTACTCATGACCGCTCCTTTGTTCCCTTTGCTTCCGCCCGCCGGCGGGCCACGATCTCCGCGGCGACGCCCTCTCCCAGAGCCGCCGCCGCCACCTCGTCCGGCGCCTTGACCGCCGCCCGGGCGCGCACGAGACGCCGGCCGTCCGCGTCAGCCGCCAGAGCTTCCAGACTGAGCGCCTCCGCCGTCCAGACCGCCAGCGCGGCCAGCGGCAGACGGCAACCGCCGCCCAAACGGCGCAGGGCGGCCCGCTCCGCCCGCAGCGCCAATTCCGTGGGCTCGTGCCGGAGAGCGGCCAGCAGAGCCAGCGTGTCCGCGTCGTCCGCCCGGCACTCGGCGGCCAGCGCCCCCTGCCCGGCCGCCGGCAGACAGACGGAAGGGCTCAAGTACTCCGTCACCCGCTCGCCGAGGTCGAGGCGTAAAATCCCGGCGGCGGCCAGGACGATTCCGTCCAGTTTTTCTTTTTCCATTTTTTGGATACGAGTGGCGACATTACCCCGAACCGACACAATCCGCAAGTCAGAACGAAAATACAGCAACTGCGCGGCCCGGCGGGGGGAGGACGTCCCGATCACGGCGCCCGGGGGCATGGCCGCCAGGGTCAGCCCGGTGCGGCTTATGAACACATCCCGCGGATCCTCCCGCGGGCCGACCATACATAGGACGAGACCGGGCGGCAATTCTTCCGGCACGTCTTTCAAACTGTGAACGGCAAAATCTATTTTCCTCTGCAATAAGGCGTTTTCTAATTCCCGGGTAAAAAGCCCCTTCTCTCCTATGGCCGGCAGCGGTTCGGCCAGCAACCGATCCCCCCGCGTCAGGACGGGGTGAAGCTCAAAGGACAGATGCGGATGCCCGGCTTGCAACCGCCGCAGCACCCACTCCGTCTGGCGCAGGGCCAGCGGGCTTTCCCGGCTCCCGACCGGGATGCTCCGTTTCATCCGCTTCACTCTCCTTGTTCAGCCCGAACAGGGCTTCCGTCATCTTGGCGTAGGCGTGTCCCTCCGGCTGCAAGGCAAAAGAGCGGAGGGCGCAGATCGGCTGATGCAGCAGTTTGCCCACCAGCGCGGCGGCCAGTTGGGTCAGGGCCTCGGCCTGGCGCGGGTCATGCGGCCCCAGCCGCTGCAAAGCCGCCTCCAGTTCCGCCGCTTGCACGGCGCGAAAACGCTCGTTCAGAGCGCGAATGGTCGGCGTGACGGAGTGTCCGGCCAGCCGGGCCATAAAATTTTCACATTCCCGGACGACGATTTTTTCGCCCTGTTCCGCCGCGACCCGGCGCTGGGCCCAGCCGGCGTCCTCCACGCAATGAAAATCGTCCAGATCAAGCAAGGTGGCCCCCGGAATCTCCCGCACCGCCGGCTCTATATTGCGGGGCGCCGCCATATCAATCAGAAAAAGCGGTCGGCCGGCCCGGGCAGTCAGGGCTTGTTCCGTCATCTCCGCCGTGATCAGGCCGCGCGCGGCCGCAGCGCCCGTTATAACGATATCCGCCTCGGCGAGGCAAGCCGGCAATTCCGCGTAAGAAACCGCGCGGCCGCCGTATTTTTCCGCCAGTTCCCCGGCCCGGAGCGGCGAACGGTTGGCGACGACGATCCCCGTCACGCCGTTTTCCTGCAGGTGCGTCATGGCCGTCGCGCTCATTTTGCCGGCCCCGACCAAGAGGACGGAGCGGCCGGCCAGCGATCCCAGCGCGCGTTTCAGCAGTTCGGCCGCGATATAGGGGATGGAAACCGGCCATTGATCAATGCCGGTCTCGGCGCGCACGCGCTTACCGGCGGCCAGGGCGGCCTGAAACAGCGTGTTCAGCACCGGGCCGGTCGCTTCGCTCAGCCGCGCCAGTTCATAGGCTTTCTTTACTTGAGCGGCGATCTGAGTTTCACCCAGGGCCATTGAGTCCAGTCCGGCGGCGACGCGAAAGAGATGGCGCACGGCCTCCTGCAGGGTGTAGAAATACATATGCCGGCGCAGTTCGCCGACGGGTAAAGCGGTCTTTTTTTCCATAAATTCCAGCAACACGTCCTGGCATTGGTTCCGGGAAGGGGCCGTCAGGTAGAATTCTGTGCGGTTACAGGTAGATAAAATGCAACATTCTTCTATATCCGGACATCGGCGCAATTCCGGCAGGAGATCAATAATCGCGCCGCCGGAAAACGACAGGCGTTCGCGTAGATCAAGCGGGGTGTGGTGGTGACTGATACCGGCCACGGCAATAAACATTCTGTCAGCTCCCTCAGTGCTTCTAAAGCGGGCCTCGCCCGCATCCCAAAATGTTCCATTTTGGGGGAAATGGAACAAAGACTTTTTTTGTTCTTTTGTCGCGGCAAAAGAACCAAAACCCCTACGATACCCTGGATTCTCCCCCACTCTTTTCTCTTTCCTCTCCTCTCTTTCCTAATTGAGGAGGAAAGAGTGAGAGCGGTTCATTAATTATGCCACTTTTCCCGCGAATAAGCAAATTTTTTCCGCAAGAAAATTCACCGCTCTACCTCCGCCGCCAGGATCTGCGGTATGGCCAGATAAACTTTTGTCGCGTACCGCAGCACCTGAGGCCAATTATCCTTGTACTCGCCTTTTATCGCGTTGATTACCATCGTCCCTTCGGTGGCGTGGGTGTAAAAATCGGCCAAAAAATTTTTGAACTCCCGGCTGACATTGAGCTTAAACCGTTCTTCGGCGCTCTCAATCACGGCCAGGATCACATTGACAAAATGGGGGTGGAGAATCCGGCGCATACCTTCCCAGCCCAGGGATTCAAAAGCGCTGGCGAACACCCGGCCGTTGATGTCCAACCAGTTCATCGTTTTGGTAAAATACCCCTCCGGGTCGTCGAAAAAATCAATTTGCCTGAAAAGATTGTACACTTCCTGGTGCATCAGCCAGACGAATAAGTCGTTGATATCGCTGAAATGGTAGTAAAATGTCTTGCGATCCAGTTCACAACCGGCAGCAAGTTCGCTTATGCTTACTTTATGCAGCGGTTTTTTATGCAACAGTTTTTTCAGGGACGCGGCCAGCATGGTCTTGGTTCTCAGGTTGGCGGATTCGCGTTTCATCGTTGGCGCACCTCCAAATTATTAAGTTCTATGCACAAGATAGCATAGCATTTATGGGGTCATATTGTCAATTGGTGTGCAAATTGCACAATTTAGACAATTTGGCTGTCGCCGTCCTGTTTTACCCAAAAACCACGATATTGGCTATAGCAACGCCGGTATATTTTTTATTACAATAATATGTGTCGGAGAAGTTCGGGGGCCTTGATCAGGGCAACCCCCGGGAGCAAAGAGTTTTGGTAAAAAAAGGAGGAGTCGAGATGAAAAAGGCACTGCAATTTGATTTCACCGGCCGGGTAGCGTGGGTGACCGGCGGTGGCACGGGGATCGGACAGTCCGTGGCCGTGGCGTTGGCGAGTCTGGGAGCCAAAGTGGCGATTTCCGGCCGTTCCAACGGCGACGAGACCCTGGGTTTGATCAAGAAAGCCGGAGGCGAGGCGATCTTTGTCCGCTGCGACGTAAGCAAACCGGCGGACGTACAAAACGCCGTCAAAACCGTAGTAGACTCGTACGGCCGGCTGGATATCGCCTTTAACAATGCCGGCGTGGGCGTGGTGGGCAAACCTCTGGCTGAGCAGACGGAAGAAGATTACGACTTTGTTATGGGCGCCGATCTCAAAGGGCTGTTTTTCTGTCTGAAGTATGAGATTCCGGAAATGATCAAAACGGGCGGCGGCTCCATCATCAACACCGGTTCGGTGGCCAGCGTCGTCGGCGATCCGGGCATGGCCGTCTATGTAGCCGCCAAGCACGGCGTGGCCGGTATGACCAAAGCGGCGGCCTGGGACTACGGGCGGCAGAATATCCGGATCAACTGTTTGGCCGCCGGTTTTACGAACACCCCCATGACCTCCAACTGGCTGGCCGACCCCAAAATGGTGGAACTGGTTTCTTCCTGGAACGCCTTGGGCCGGTACGCCATGCCGGATGAGATGGTGGGTCTGGTGTTGCTTCTGGCCTCCGATCTGGGCTCCTTCATGACCGGCGGGGTGATCTGCGTAGACGCCGGGCAGAGCGTACACTGAAGCGGTATCTATGAGTGAAAACAGTCTGAAATGCGTGCTGGCATTCAAGTGGGCCAGGAATCCTGAGGACGCGCGCGTAGGTCTGGACGGCGCCGTGGATTGGAGCAGCGCCAAAATGGCGGCCAGCGACGACGATGAGGCTGCGGCGTTGTTGGCCCGCGGTCTGAGCGCCGATATCACCGGCCTGACCCTGGGCGACGGGGATGTCGCCTGGGCGGCCGCCCGGGGGGCGTCTTCCACGCTGAGTATCAGCGATGCCCGGCCGGCTTTGGACAGCGGCTGGATCGCCGCGGTGCTGGCCGCCGGCGTCGCTCGCCTCGGCGCGCCCGCTGTGGTTCTCGTCGGCGATTGCACCTGGGAACCGGCGGTTCCCGTCTTGCTGGGCGCCCGCCTGGGTTGGCCGGTGCTGGCCGGCGTCCTGGAAGCGACGGCGGCCGAGGGATCTTTGCGCGTGACCCGCCGCACCGCCACAAAAAAAGAAACGCTTACGGTCACTACCCCCGTTGTGCTGGCCGTCCTGGCCCGCCGCCAGGAAAAACCGCCGAGCATGAAAGAAATTTTGGCGGCGCGGAAAAAACCGGTGGAGCGGCTGACGACCGCAGATCTGGGACTCAAGCCCCCCGGCGCTGAAATCAAGTTGCGCGGTTCCGCTCCGCCGCCGGCGATGCAGGTAACAGTTTACGCCGGCCGGGATGATCCAGCCGGCGCGGCCAGGCAATTAGTCGCAGCGCTGAGATCGGAGGGAGTTATTTGAACGACGGAGCAAATCGCGCGGGCTGCTGGGTGATCGGCGCCGATTCCGGCGCCTGGGGCGGCATGGTCGCCGCGGCCCGTTCCCTGGGCGGCCCGATAACCGCCGTTGCCGCCGGCGACCGGGTGCTGGCGGAAGAAGCCGCCGCCGCCGGTGCGGATGCGGTCAGATGGTATGACCTGGCGGAGGGCGCGCCGCCCGAGGCGCTGAGGACTCTGCTCGCCGCTGACGCCGCCGCCGCGCCGCGGATCGTCCTTTCTTTGCCGGACGCGGCTTCGCGGGTCGTATGGGCCGCCGTCGTCGCCGAACTGGGCGCGCCGGCCCTGGGCGCCGTCGTCGGGCTGGGTCGGGACGGCGAGTCGGTGCTGGTCACGCGCTACGCGGCCCAGGGCAAGGCGCTGGAGACCCTGGCGACGGATGGGCCGCTGGCGGCGGTATTCGACGGAGCTGACTTGCCCTGGGTGGGCGAGCCGGCGCCTATTACGCGGATAGCGGCGCCCGGGACGGATTTTCTGCGCCTGCTGGAGGCGGCGGACGAGGCGGGGGCGGAGGAAGCCGATCTCAAGACCGCCGAACGGGTGGTCGGCATAGGTCTGGGCGTGCGGAAGCGCGAGCGGCTTGTTTTGGCGGAGTCTGTGGCGGCTAAACTGGGCGCCGCACTGGCCTGTTCGCTGCCGGTCTGCGAAGATCTGGCCTGGTTCGGGGAATCCCGCGTGATCGGCGTTTCCTCGAACCGGATCAAACCGCAGCTCTACCTCATGCTCGGTATTTCCGGTTCGCCCCAGCATATGACTGCCGTGCGGGACGCCAGGATCATCGCCGCCGTCAATATCGACCCGGAGGCGTCGATTTTCAGCAAGTGTCACTACGGGATCGTGGGCGACCTGGCGGAAGTTTTGCCGGCGCTGCTGGAAGTTTTGTAATTATTAGGGAGGAAAAATATGTCAAATGAAATCGTTTTCGATACGCAATATGACGTAGTCGTCGTCGGTTCCGGCGGTTCCGGCAAGTCGACGGCCTATACCGCCGCCAAAGAGGGCGGGCTCAGCGTCGCCATACTGGAGAAGATGCCGGAAACCGGCGGTACATCGATTTTTGCCGAAGGGCAGGCCGCTTTTGAGTCCAGCGAGCAGATCGCCCGCGGCGTTCCAAAAGAAGAGGGGCGGCATTTTCCGACGAAAGAAGAAGGGTTCCGCCGTTTCATGGACTACAGCCACTACCGGGCCAATCCTGATGTGGTGCGCATGTTCGTGAACAACGCGGCGGAAACCATCGATGTTTTCAAGTCTCTCGGCGTTGTGTACACGGATGTTCTGGCTTATGCCATGAATCAGCCGGATGAACTGATCAGCTTTCACCGCCCCGAGGGGTTGGGGGCTTATTGCCAGGAAGTTTTGCTCAAGGCGATCCAAAATTTGGATGTAGACATTTTCACGTCAACCCGGGCGGAGCGGCTGCTGGTCAAGGATGGCGCGGTGGTCGGCGTCGTCACGGTCGACAGCGACGGCAATACACTGAACGTCGGCGCCAAGGCCGTGGTGCTGGCCACCGGCGGTTTTGGCAACAGCATAGAACTTTTGGAAAAACATTCGCTGCTGGGAGCCAACGCCCGTTTTGAATCTCCGCCCGTACCGACGCAAAACAGCGGCGACGGACTGAATATGGCTTTGGCCGTCGGCGCCGCCACCTATAATCTCGGCGTCGCCCAGGTCGGTTACACCGGGCGGGGCAAATTCGCCAGTTCGCAATCGGGGGCCGCCGGTCTGCAGCCCTGGCTCTGGGTCAATCGCCACGCCCAGCGCTTCACCTCCGAGGAACTCGGCTACAGTTTTGCCAACTGCGGCATGACCCTGGCCCGCCAGCCCCGGACGGACAGTTTCTCCATCCTGGACGAGGACATGCTCTCTTATTTGGAAAAAGAGGGCTCGATGATCGCCCTGGGGGATTTCGTCCCTTATAAAAGCAAGCTCACCGGTCTGCGCGACGAACTCGAGCTCGATCTGGCAAAAGGCGAAACGGCCTGGAGCGGTAATACCCTGGAAGAATTGGCCGCCGCCATCGGCATTGATCCGCAGGTTTTCACCGCCACCGTCGCCCGCTATAACCAGTTCTGCGCGGACGGTTGTGACCCGGATTTCTACAAACCGGCCAATCTGCTGCGCCCCGTGCGGAAGGCGCCTTTTTACGCCGTCAACATTTGCGCGGCGGTGCTGATTACCTGCTCCTCCCTCAGAGTCAACGGTAATCTGCAGGTCACCGACGACACGTACAAGCCGATTCCGGGATTATACGCCGTGGGCAACGAGGCTTCCGGCCTGTACGGCGACGCTTACGCCCTGGATGTTCCCGGCGCCACCAACGGCTTCGCGCATACGTCCGGCCGAGTCGCCGCCCGTTATATCATTGCTAATGTTAGGAAAGAGTGAGGAGGAAAGAGGAAAGAGTTAGGAGGAGACAGATGAAATGAAAGGACCTGCAGGTTTTCAGCGTTTGACTCTCTTCGGAATGAACTTGGTGCTATGCTTCTTCATCAGCGTAATTATGCTGTGGGTCATTCAGTCCCAAAATCCGGACGCGCCGATTCTCACGCCGGCGGCAGTGCTTTTGTCTTTTGTGACCAGCTTCGTCGTCGGTTACACCTGGGCTGACCTGGTGCCGGCCTTCAATTGGGGCCTCAAAATCGCTCAGGCCACGGGACTGATCAAGAGCAAAATCGCCACCCATATCGTCCTCAGCATCACCTTGGGCGTGGTCATGGGCGTGGGCATCGCCTTCCTTTGTTCCTTCATCACTAATTTTGGAACCCAGGGTTGGGCTGGCGTAATGGCCTTCTTCACCGCCATGCTGCCCTACATCCTCGGCTCGGCCATTATTCTGGTCGTCATTTTCCTGATCCCGATCCAGGCTGCGGCCAAAGCCATCAGTGGCTTCGATCCGGCTGCGGCTCAGAGTCCTCAAGGGCCAGGGTAATAAAGAGAAAAGAGAAAAGAGAAATGCGTAACGAGGCGGCAAAAAGCCGCCTCGTTGCGTCGTCTCGGAGATTTTTTCGGATCTACAATTCCAGGATATCGTAGGGGCGGATGGCAATCCGCCCGTTGGTTTTCGGGACGATTGCCATCGTCCCCTACGGCAATACCGCCCGATTCGGCGTATACGGGACGATTGCCATCGTCCCCTACGGCAATACCGCCCGATTCGGCGTATACGGGACGATTGCCATCGTCCCC
>JAISWK010000196.1 GCA_031270805.1 Gracilibacteraceae bacterium | reverse complement strand
CTCCCCACTCCCCACTCCCCACTCCCCACTCCCCACTGCTCTTTCCTACTCTTCAGACTTACGCGTGAAAAACCAGGCGCGGCGTGTTACAATAAAATTGGTGTAACGGGCGGGGATTTTTTCACCGCAGAGGTAGGAGGGCCAGTGAAAAAGGTAACCGGATACTTGCGTTCGCTCCTGGATCGTTTTATGAACAGACTCGGTCTCGGGATGCGGACAAAGCTCATCGTCATTTTTCTCGTCATAAAAATCATCCCTCTCGTCATCTTGGCCTTTATCGCCTGGCGCCAATTCGCGTTGCTCGGCGACGACTTGGCCGCGCGCACCGTACACCTGGCGGCGGAAATGAACTCGGCCCTTTCCGCCACCGGCGAGATCGCCGTCCGGGATTCGACCGCCGCCCTGAACGACTTGGCGACGCAGGAAATAGAACGCCTGACCACGGATACGGCCGGGGAAATAGCGGAATTTCTTTATGGCCGCGACGCCGATATCCTCTACCTGGCCACGCTGACGCCGAACGAAGACGCTTTTCGCCGCTTTGCCGCCAATCGCGCCCGGCGCGTGCTGCAGCCGGAGGAATGGGTGCTGGCCCCGGACGGCCAATCCTGGGTTCGAGCGACAGAACCGGCGCCCCCCGCCGGCACAGGGGCGGGCGGAGTCTCGACGAACAAAGAAAACGACGATATGGACGGTTTCCATTACCGGGATCCGGACGGTTACCGTTACGCTTTTATCCCCCTCTACGATGAAATCACCTTTATCGGCCTGGACGGGCGGGAAACCGTCAAGTACGTCTCGCCCGACTCCACCAAGAGCTATTACCCCCTTGATCCGGTAAAAAAAGATGTTTCCCGGCCCGAGAACACCTATGTGCGGAGCGAGACTTATTTTGCCGCCCTCCGCGACCTGGCCCCGGGGGAAATCTACGTCTCGGACGTAATCGGCGCTTATGTCGGCTCGAATTATATCGGCATGTACACGCCGGACATCGTGCAAGCGGCGGCGGAAACACGCGGCTACGACATCCCCTGGGATCCGGCGGCGCAGGCCTACGCCGGGGAGGAAAACCCGAACGGCCAGCGTTTTGAGGGAATTGTCCGCTGGGCCACCCCCGTTACGAACAGCAGCGGCGCGATCATCGGTTATGTGACGATGGCCCTGAACCACGACCATATTATGGAATTCGTCGATCATATCACCCCGATGAACGAGCGCTACACGGAACTGCCCAGCGCCTTCGAAGGCAATTACGCCTTCATCTGGGACTACAAATGCCGCAGCATCGCTCACCCGCGCCATCATTCCATCGTCGGCTTTGACCCGGCCACCGGCGCCCCGACCGTGCCCTGGCTCGAATCCTCTATTTATGACGCCTGGCAGGCCAGCGGCGTGGAAAAATGGACGGATTTTATCGTGGATCAGCCGATTTTTGACAATCAGTCCCGCAGCAAAACCCCGGCCCCGGCCCTAACCCAGGCCGGGCTGGTCGGTCTGGACGGGCGCTACCTGAACAACGCGCCCCAATGCACCGGCTGGATGGATCTGACGGCGGACGGCGGTTCCGGCTCATTCTATATCCTGTGGAGCGGATTGTACAAACTGACGACGGCCGGCGCGATCCCGTACTATACAGGCCAGTACGCCCCCTCGCCCGCCAACGGTTACTCCCGGCGCGGTTTTGGTTTTGTCGCGATCGGCGCGGGCCTGGAGGATTTTCAGCAGCCGGCCCGGGAAACAGAGGAGCGGCTGGGCACGGCCATGGCGGCGGCCAACGAAGACATCGGCCGGATTTCGGCCGAGACGCAGACGGCCATCGACCTCAGTCTGCTGAACACGTCCACCCAACTGTTTTTGACGACGGGCATCATCATCATTATCGTCATTTTTGTCGCCATCTGGCTGGCCTCCTCGCTCACGAACAGCATCACGCGCCTGATCCGGGGGATTTCCCGCTTCAGCGCCGGGGAGCGCCAGTTCCGCTTTAACGCGCCGGTCAAGGACGAATTCGGGGCCCTGGCCGATTCGTTTGACGATATGGCCGACAGTATCGTGGACAGTGTAAAAAGCCTGCTCAGCATTACCGACATGGAGCGGCGCATTATATATATGAACGAACAGGGGCTGAAATTCGTGCGCCGGACGCTGGCGGAAGTCGTTGGCACGCCTTACGCCGATTCCAGCATCTATCCGGCGGACTCGGTCTACTGCCCGATCACGGCCCTGGAGGCCGAACGGGAGACGGAGGTCTACCACAGCGCCGCGGACGACCGTTATGTAAAAGGCACGGCCAGCTACTTGCGCGACCGGGCCGGGAAAAAGATCGGCTATGTCGTCGTGAGCACCGACGTGACCGAAATGGTGCGCGAACGCATGGCGGTGGAAAGGCAGCGCAACGAGCTGCGCCAGACCCAGCGGGAACTGGAGGAAGCCGTCGCCGCCGCCAACGCCGCCAACGAACACAAGGGGAATTTCCTGGCCCGCATGAGCCACGAGATTCGCACGCCGATGAACGCCATTATCGGCGTCACGGACATCGTCCGGCGCAAACTGAACGAAATAGCGACGGTGGCGCCCGATATCGCGGAAGTACAGGGGCATGTGCAAAAGATCAGGGTATCTTCCCAGCATTTGCTGGGCCTGCTGAATGATATTCTTGATATATCGAAGATTGACGCCGGCAAAATCGAATTGTCCGAAGAAGAAATGAACCTGGGCAAGCTGGCTTCCACCGTGATCGTCATCATCAAGCCGCGCTGCGAGGAAAAAAACATTACTTTCCTCACCCAGATCGACAGTTTCAGCACCGGTTTTATCGGCGACGACCTGCGCCTGCGCCAGGTCTTGATCAACCTGCTCGGCAACGCCGTCAAATTCACGCCGAACGGCGGCACGGTCGAATTTCGCCTCACCGGACTCGAACGGGCGGAGGGCCGTTCCCTGGTGGAATTCGTCGTCCGCGACACCGGGATCGGGATCGCCCCGGAAGCTCTCGATACGGTTTTTGAAGCCTTCGAGCAGGCCGGGAGTTCCATCTCGCGCCAGTTCGGCGGCACCGGGCTGGGGCTGGCCATCAGCCGGAGCATAGTGGAGCTTTTTGGCGGCGAGATCATGGTGCGCAGCCGCCCGGACGAGGGGAGCGAATTCAGTTTTCGCCTCTGGCTGCGCGAATCGGCGCCGGTGACAGACGACACGGTCGCCCTCCCGGATCCGAGCGGTCGTTTTATCGGCTGCAAAATGCTCCTGGTGGACGATGTGGAGATCAACCGCCTGATCATCGTTTCCATGCTGGAAGACACCGGGATGGAGATCGACGAAGCGAACGACGGTCTGGTCGCCGTCGAAAAATTCACCACCGCGCCCGTCGGCGCCTATGATATAGTGCTGATGGATATCCAGATGCCGCAGATGGACGGCTACGAGGCCGCGCAGGCCATCCGGGCCATGGATCGCCCCGACGCCCGGGAGACGCCGATCATCGCCCTGACGGCCAACGCTTTCAAGGAGGATATGGACAAAGCCCTGAGCTGCGGGATGAACGCCCATATCGCCAAACCGATCGCCATGGAAAAATTGATAGAAGTGCTGTTCCGCTTCTGCCGGGACAAGCAAGCAGAGGAAAACAATAGCAATAATGGAAATTGAAGTAAAACAAAGCGTCTTCGCCGAAAACGAGCGCGTGGCGGCGGAAATCAAGCGGATCCTTGCCGCGGCCGGAGTCGTGGCCCTCAACCTCATGGGGGCGCCCGGCGCGGGGAAAACTTCGGCCCTCATTCAGATCATCCACCGTCTGCCCGACTGCGGCGTCCAGGTCATTGAGGGCGATATCGCCTCGGAGCTTGATACTCTGAAATTGCGGGCAATGGGTGTCCGCGCCGTCCAGATCAACACCGGCGGCGCCTGCCACCTGGAGGCCTCCGTGATCCTCCGTACCGTGCGGGAGATGACGCTGGAACCGGGATATTTATTCATCGAGAACATCGGCAACCTCGTCTGTCCGGCGGAGTTTGAAATAGGCGAACAGGCGAAAATCCTTGTTTGCGCCGCCACGGAGGGCAGCGACAAGCCCTATAAATACCCGCTGGCTTTTGAAAAAGCCGGCGCCGTCCTGCTGACCAAGTGCGATCTGAAAGAATTCGTCGGGTTTGACACTGATTTCTTTCGCGCCGGGGTCCGCGCCCTCAACCCCCGGGCGCCGTTGTTTGAAGTAAACGCCCGAACCGGCGAAGGATTCGGCCCGGTGGCGGCGTGGTTGAAGGAACTCGCCGCCGAATCCACAGACTGAATTTATGGGGAGAACTATGGAATACCCGATATTTAACGATTTCATTTTCCACGATACCATGCCGCAAAACATTGTCGAGCAATACAAAGGCATTGTTCCCGACGAAATAATTGAGATTTGGCAGCAATATGGACTCGGTTCGTTCAAGAACGGATTCCTGAAAATTATCAATCCGGAGGAGTATAATGCTATCCTAACTGTTGCATACTCTGGAAGTGATGCCGCAGTGCCACTATTTGCAACCGGTATGGGTGATATAATAACCTGGGAAAACAATCATACGTTCATTCTTGTGAATTTTGGGAAAAAAATACTTAATGGATTGGCACAGAAAGTGAGCAGTTTGTTTCTATCCTTAAATGAAGACTGGTTTTGTGAAGACAGTCTTTTTTGGAAACATTATCCTGAGGCGATAGAGATGTATGGTTCATTGGCTTACGACGAATGTTTGGGATATGTTCCATTGCTTGGATTGGGCGGTTTTGAGCGGGTGAAAAATCTCCAAAAGGTCAAGATTAAAGAGCAACTATTGGTAATCACAGCACTCTTGGGTCAGTTTGCCTGATTCAAACCTATTATTATAATGAATATTATTTTGGAAGCACCTTTGACCTGCGAACCGGTGAGCTTATTCCACTTGACGAAATCGTCAGTGTCAGCGCGGATTTTTTGCGCGACGCGATATTAGAGTTCGCGGCGCACGAGTCGCTGAAACTTGGCGATGCGGCGTTGGAAATGGAACGGGGAATCCGGTCCCGGGCGCCGCATTTCGCTGTTCAGCTATCGACCGTCCCACGGCGGAGGCGATGGATATTTTAAAATCAATGAAGGAAATAAGGATTTTCCTTTTTGTCCCGCCCTTATGGTTGCGGTTTGTGGCCGGCGGAATGCGGCGGCGGGCTTGACGGGCGTACACACTTGGGTGTATACTTGGCGCAAGGAGGAATTGCGCATGAAAATGACCAAAGTGTTCAACAACGGCAACAGCCAAGCCGTGCGCATACCGGTGGAGTATCGTATAACCGACGACGAGCTGCTGATTCAAAAAGTCGGTTCCACGCTGATTTTGCTCCCGAAAGACGATGTTTGGGAGGTTTTTCAGCGCGGCGTGGACGGTTTCACGGACGATTTTTTGTCGGAGCGGCGACAACCGAAGCCGCAAGACCGCGCGTTGTCGAGGATTTTAGAATCGAAGAAGAGTTTATGTATTATTTTGACCGTCTGGTTGAGTGTTCATTTTCAATGGATTTGACACGATCTTGATTCTGTGATAGAATAGGTATCGAACTTATACGAGCCGACTTCGTATGAGAGCAGTCATCGGAGGGGGCGGAATCGTAATTGCGCGCCGGACAAGATGCCAAGTGAGCTTGGAAAATCTTGCCGGCGTTTTTTATTCCGGCATACAATACCATCTTTATGCAAAAAATCCTGGCAAATATTTTTAAAGTTTCGGCGCCACACGGCCCGGGGGAGATCGTTATGGACATGTTAACTGGGAATATCAAAAAAATCTATTTTCACTATTTGTTCGCGGGACTGGGAAGTGCGATTATTATTTCCATTTATATTACCGTAGACACGGTGGTAGCGGGGCAATACGAAGGCCCCGTGGCTGCGGCCGCCTTATCGGTTATTTCGCCGTTATGGTCATTGTTTATCAGTATTGGCCTTTTGTTTGGCATCGGGGGCGCTATTTTAACCAGCGTTTTGCGAAGCGAAGGCGACGAAGCGCGGGCAAATGAATTTTTTACGGTTTCGCTCTTTGCCGGCATCATAATAAGCATAGTCATTACCGCTTTGCTATTCTTATTCAGAGAGGAATTCCTGCGTTTATGCGGCGCGGACGAGGAGGTCTTGCCCTACGCTTTATCGTATGTCAAATGGCTTGTTTACGCCATTCCGTTTTTCCTGGTCGGCACAGCTTTGAGCGCCTTTGTCCGCAATGACGGCGCTCCCTTTCTGGCAATGCTTGCCGTTATATCGGGCGGCGCCTTAAATATATTCGGGGATATCTTTTTTGTTTTTACCTGCGATATGGGGATTGAAGGGGCGGGACTGGCGACCATGTTGGGACAATTGGTAGCGTTCGCTATTTTATCCACTCATTTTTTGAGCAAAAGATGCAAACTCCGCCTGATAAAACCCGAATCCATAACACACAAATTGGCGCAAATTGTTTCTATGGGTTTTTCGCCGTTTATTGTTGATATATCATTCGGTTTTCTTATTTTTTGCTTTAATAATCAAATCATGCGCTACTCAAATTCCACGTACTTGGCGGTATTTGGCACCATCGCCAATGTGACCGTACTGCTCCAATCTTTGTTTTATGGTATTGGCCAAGCGCTCCAACCGATTGTTTCTTCAAATTTTGGCGCCAAAAATTTTGGGCGGATCCGCGCAATCCTGCGCTATTCATTTGCCACGGCCCTTATCATGGGAGTGATATTTTTTGCTCTGGTTTTTTCTTTCCCGGATATTATTCTGCGCATGTACATGCATATTACCGATGAAATATTGATGGTTGGCCCGGCAATTATTCGCACATACTCTTTCGCCTATTTACTCATGGGGCTGAATATTGTCGCCAGTTACTATCTGCAAGCCTTGAAGCAGTCGAACAGCGCGCTCCTTATTTCATTGTTGCGAGGTTTTGCCGTCTCCCTGGCCCTGATCTTCCTGCTCCCGGCCACGGCCGGATTTAAGGCCATCTGGCTGACCATGCCCCTTACGGAATTGCTGACTTTTTTTATTGCCCTTGCGCTGCTGCGAAAAAATCCTACTTCAACTCTACTATAGTCACGCCGGAGTCGCCTTCGCCCAGCTCGCCGAGCCGAAAAGAAGCGGCGTGCGGGTGGCGGCGCAAAAAAGTGTGGACGCCGCCGCGCAGGGCGCCGGTTCCTTTGCCGTGAATGACGCTGACCTGGTGGATGCCGGTCAGCACGGCGTCGTCCAGGTATTTGTCCAGCAATTCCAGCGCTTCCTCCACCATGTGGCCGCGTAAATCAATCTCGCTCCGCAGCGTGACGGCTTTGGCCAGACCGGCGCTCATGGCGCCGTGGATCGTCCGCTGCAAATGCTCGGGAGAGCGCGTTTCGTCCGCGAGGCGAATTTCGGCCAGGGGCACGGACAGCTTCATGATGCCCGCCTGAATCAATACCTCCCGCCCCGAGGCCCAGCCGATGATCTGCCCGCGCTGGCGCAAATTGGGCAGGTAGACCATTTGACCGGGCCGCACCTGCTCCGGCTGCGGCCCCGCGCCGGCGTCCGCGCTCTCCGTCAGCGTCTCGGCATAGCGTTTTAATTTGGCCCGCGAACGGGCCACGGCCGCCTCCTGCTCCCGCCGCTCTTTTTTACGCGCCTCCTTGATCTCCTTCACCGCTTCTTCCGCTTCCTGCCGGGCGGTGCGGATGATCTCCGCCGCCTGCTCCCGGGCCCGGCGCAAAACTTCTTCCTGCCGGGCGGATAAGACCTCCGCCCGTTCCGTCAGGCGGGTGGTTCTATCCGCCGCCTCCTTTTCCTCCCGGGCAAGGCGCTCCTCCGTCAGAGCCATGCGGCGCCGGGTTTCCTCCAAGTTGGCGAGCAAATCGGCTTCCGTCTGCTGCCTCTGGGAAAGGAAGGAGCGGGCTGCGCTCAGAACGGATTCCGGCAGACCCAGGCGGCGGGCGATGTCAAAAGCGTTGCTGCGGCCGGGGACGCCGACGAGCATCCGGTAGGTCGGCTCCAGCGTTTCGGCGTTGAATTCGACGGAGGCGTTCTCCGCCGCCGGAGTGTTGTAGGCAAATTCTTTTAGCGCGCCGTAATGCGTCGTCGCCGCCCCGCGGCAGCCCCGGCGCAACAGTTCTTCAATAATGGCCGCCGCCAGCGCCACGCCTTCCGTGGGATCCGTCCCGGCCCCGATCTCGTCGAACAGGGTCAGGGAAGCGTCGTCGGCCAGGCGCAATATGTCAATGATATTGGTCAGATGGCCGGAAAAAGTGGAAAGCGACTGTTCCAGGCTCTGCTCGTCCCCGACATCGATCAGAATATGGCGGAACACCCCCGTTTTCGATTCCGGGTCGGCCGGGATAAAAAGCCCGGATTGCGTCATCACCGCCATCAGACCGATGGTTTTGAGCGCCACGGTCTTGCCGCCGGTATTGGGGCCGGTCACAATCAGAAAACGGCTGGCGGCCGTGAGGGCGAGCGTAAGGGGGACAGGCTGCGCGAGCAGGGGATGGCGGGCCCGCACCAGCGCGATGTCCGGCGTGTCCAGCAGCACCGGGGCCGCGCCATTGATTTTTTGGCCGTAACGGGCCTTGGCCAAGATAAAATCCAAGTGGAGCAAAGCCGCGTAAGAGGCGGTTAATTCAGGGCCGACAGCGGCTACTTCCGCCGTCAACCGGGTCAAAATTCGTTCCGCTTCTTTTTGAGCCTGCAGTTCGGTCTCCCGCAGCTCGTTGGCCAGGCGCACCACCGGCGTCGGTTCCATGTACAGCGTAGCCCCACTGGCGGATTGATCATGGACGATGCCGGAAAAAACCGGGGCGTATTCGGCTTTGACCGGCAGAACCCAGCGGTCGCCGCGCGTGGTAAAAAGCAAATCCTGCAACATTTTTTGCTGAGCCGGATTGCGCAGGATACCGTCAATGGTTTCCCGGATGCGCCGGCGTAAAGACTGCTCCGCCCGGCGGCAGCGGGCCAGTTCCTCCGAGGCTGTGTCCCGCAGGCGGGCGTCGTCGCCGATCGCGCGGCTGATGGCCTCTTCCGTCTGTTTCAGCGGCGTAATCCCGGCGGCAATCCGCCGCAGCGTCACCAGGCCCGAGGTACTTTCCCCGCCGCCGCGCCCGCCGGTCTCCCCCAGCAGGAAGGCGCGCACCTGGCGGGCCACCCGGGCTGTGTCGCGGAGATCCAGCAGTTCCTGCTCGCGCAGCAAACCGCCGCGCAGACAACGCTCCAGGGCGGGCCGGATTTCCCTGGCCCCGCGCAGGGAAAAAAGCGGGTTCAGGCGCAACAAGGTCGCGCCTTCCTCCGTCTCCCGCAGCAGCGCTTCCACCCGCCGGCGCTCGGCCGCCGGCACGAGGGCCAAAGCCTGCTCGCGCGCGCCAGGCAGCGTACATTCGGCGGCCAAGGCCTGGCGGATAGCATTAAATTCCAATTTTTCTGATGTTTTCTCCGATGCGGCCACCGGTTCGCTCGACCTCCGTTGCTCAATTTTGTTGCTAGGCCGATTTTAACACAGTCCGAGGAAATAGGCAATCCAGGAAAGAGTGGCACTTGTTTTTCAAGGCGGCAAATGGTAGAATGTGTTTGTGGTCGCCGTGCAAAACGAGCGGAGGGGCACAACGACATTAAGACGACCATGGGTTATTATGGAAAAGAAAAAAATTAAAAAATATGAAAAGTCCGCTCGACGACCTGTGATGGCGTAAAACAAATAGAAACGCAAGGGACGGGATGGCGCATTTTGAATAGAAAAACAGCATAAACAGTGAAGTTTGAAGGGTTGTGGAGACTTACCCCAATGAACGGGTTATGGCGTATATTTACGAGTTATACGACATAAAAATTGAAATTTATAAGATGCGCCGCGTCCATGCGGCGCAAAATACTTGACAAAAAATAAAATTATATGTAGTATAAATGGCATAAACTTTATGGGGGTAAAATAATGGAAATAGATTGTATAGGACTTTTTGTAAATAATATGGAAACAATGGTAAATTTTTACCGGGATATTATTGGATTAAAAACAAACTGGAACGGCGAACCAAATGCCGACTTTGAGGCCGGAAAATGCCGTTTAATAATGTTCGGAAGAAAAGATTTTGAAAATATGGTTTCAAGGTCATTTAATTATTCCAAGGGATTAAACGGAACAATGGAAATAGCGTTTAATCTAAAGACATATGATGAAGTTGATAAAGAATATAAACGCCTTATGGATTTAGGCGTTGAAAGCGTTTTTTCACCGACAACAATGCCCTGGGGACAGCGAACTTGTTATGTGGCCGATCCTGAAGGCAATTTACTGGAAATTGGTTCATTTGGGGCATAAAATGGCAAGTGATTTAGATTATGTTCAATATGTTATTGACCAAATAA
>JAISWK010000193.1 GCA_031270805.1 Gracilibacteraceae bacterium | reverse complement strand
TTCCTCTCGGGGGGTTGCCGGGAACAGCGGCTAGGTTCCTGCACAAGTTCGACTAACCATTCGGCGAGGCCGAATGGAGTCTCCTATGCCGTTGGAGCCGAACTGCCATCGTCCCCTACTCTCCCAATTGTGAATTGTGAATTGTGAATTGTGCATTGTAATCCCTCTCCCTCCCCAACTGTGAACTGATCCGACTCTTTCCTCATTCACGTGACAACGGCGGCGGCAGGTGGTATAATGGGCAGCATAAATGCCGCTCGTTTGACGGCAGGAAGGGTTATTAAATATATGTGTGAAGAAGAAAAAAAACGGCCCGCAGCCCCGCACAGCGGCGCACGCGAGTTGCTGGAAAATTTGGCCGCCGCCGGTGTGGAGGTAATATTCGGCTATCCGGGCGGCGCGGTGCTGACTGTTTACGACGCGCTGCTGGAAAGCCCCATCCGCCATGTGCTGCCCCGGCACGAGCAATCAGCCGTTCACGCCGCCGACGGCTATGCGCGGGTCGCCGGCCGCATCGGCGTATGTCTGGCCACCTCGGGTCCGGGGGCGGCCAATATGGTGACGGGGATCGCCAACGCTTTCATGGATTCCGTGCCGCTCTTGATCATCACCGGCCAGGTCTCGACCCGGCTCCTGGGCACAGACTCTTTCCAGGAAGTGGATATAACGGGGATAACCATGCCCATCACCAAGCATAATTACCTGGTGAAACGGGCGCAGGACATCCCGCGCATCACGCGGGAAGCCATCCATATCGCGACGACCGGCCGACCGGGCCCCGTGCTGATCGACCTGCCGCGGGACGTGCTGGAGGGCGCGGTGAAACCGGAACCGGCCGCGCCGGTGGAACTGAAAAGCTACAAATTTTTTGCCAAAGGCAATCCGGGGCAAATCAAGGAAGCGGCCAAGGCCTTGCGCCAAAGCAAAAAACCGGTGATTTACGCCGGCGGAGGCATTATCATTTCCGGCGCCGGCGCCGTGCTGCGCGAACTGACGGAAAAAACCAATATTCCGGTTGTGACCACGCTGAACGGCATCGGCAGTATTCCGGCCCGCCATCCGCACAACCTGGGCATGGTCGGGATGCATGGCACGACGGCGGCCAACTTGGCCGTCCACGAATGTGACCTGCTCTTGGCGGTCGGCGTCCGTTTTGACGACCGAGTGACGAGCGGCATGACGGAGCGCTTCGCCCCCAAAGCCCAAGTGCTGCACATCGACGTCGACCCGGCGGAAATCGGCAAAGTGCTGCGGCCGCGCATCCCGATTGTCGGCGACGCCCGCCTCGTTTTGACCGACCTGCTGCCGCTCACGGAGCCCTGCGCCATTGAGCCCTGGTGGCGGACGCTCCGGCAGTGGCAGGAGCAGTACCCGCTCTGTTACGCCCCGGACGGCCGTCTGAACCCGCAGCTTGTTATGGAGGCCTTGGGCGAGATCGGCGGCGGCGACGCTTATGTGGTCACGGACGTGGGCCAGCATCAGATGTGGGCCGCTCAGTTTTACCCGGTGACGCAGCCGCGCCATTTTATCACGAGCGCGGGACTCGGCACGATGGGGTTTGGCCTGCCGGCCGCCATTGGCGCTCAGATCGCCCGTCCGGACAGTTTGGTCTGTCTCGTGACCGGAGACGGCTCTTTTCAAATGAGCGTGCAGGAACTGGCTACGCTCCGGCAATACGGCCTGCCGGTCAAGATCATTCTGATGAACAACGGCGTCCTCGGCATGGTGCGGCAATTTCAGCAGACATTTTACCGGGAGCGCTATAATGAAATTCAATTGACGGCCAATCCCGATTTTATCGCCCTGGCCGCGGCTTACGGCATCAAGGGGCTGCGGGTGGCGGATCCGGCCCAGGCGCGGCCCGCCCTGGAGGAAGCCCTGAGCGTGCGGGAACCGGTACTGCTGGATTTTGTCATTTCGCCGGACGAAGTGGTGCTGCCGATGATTCATCCGGGCAAGCTGATTAACGAGATGCTGGAAGGAGGCGGAGCCGATGCTTAGAACACTGGCGGTGCTGGTGGACAACAGTCCGGGCGTGCTGGCGCGCATTTCCGGTCTTTTTGCCCGCCGGGCCTTCAATATATACAGCCTGACGGTGTGTCAGACGGAAAATAAGGCCGTCTCCCTCATGATTATCGTCGTGGAAGCGGACGCGGAGCGGATCGAACAAGTGACGAAACAGCTGCATAAACAGGTGGTGGTGCATAAGGTGACCGACCTGACGGAGATGGAAGTCGTCAACCGGGAGCTGGCGCTCGTACGCGTCAAGGTCAGGCAGGAGACGCGCCTGGAAATATTGCAGGTGGTGGACGTGTTCCGCGGGCGGGTCGTCGATCTCGGCCGCAACAGCCTGACCGTGGAAATGACAGGAGACGAGAGCAAGATCAACGCCTTTTTGCGGGCGATGCGTCCGCATGGCGTGCAGGAGCTGGTGCGCACAGGCACGATCGCCCTGACGCGGGTGGAACCGTGATGTTTCGCCGTTTGCTTCGCGGCCCGGAGAAAAAGATTTGAACGTACAACCTGCTCAGGAACTCGGTACAGGCAACATAGGCAAATTATTGTGGAAATACTCATTGCCGGCGATCGTCGGCATGATGGTGAGCAGCGCCTACAATATTATCTCGCGGGTTTTCGTCGGCCGGAACGAGGGGATGGACGCGCTCTCCGGCGTAGCCTTGGCCTATCCGATCAATATTATCATCATCGCCTTCAGTATGCTCATCACGATCGGGGCGACCGCCATTATCTCCATCCGGTTGGGGGAAAAGAAAACCGAGGAGGCGGAGCGGATCATCGGCACGGCTTTTTCGGTGCTGCTGATCATTTCCCTGGCCCTGGTGCTGGTGCTGGTTCTCTTTCTGGAGCCGGTTCTGCGCCTTTTGGGTACGACGGACAGGATCATGCCTTACGCGAAAGAGTTCCTCCTCTTTTCCCTGCCGGGCATACCGTTCATCGGCCTGGGCTACGGCATGAACAATTTCATCCGGGCGGAAGGGCATCCGCGCACGGCTATGCTGACGCAGATCATGGGGGCCGTCGTCAGCGTCGGCTTGACGGCCCTGCTCGTGGACTGGCTGGATTTCGGGGTCAAAGGCGCGGCGCTCGCCTCGGTCAGCGCCCAGACCATTGCGGCGGCCTGGGTCATGTTTCACCTGATTTCCCCCCGTTCCGGCTCCGTGCTGAAGCTGCGCCTGAAAAATATTCGCCCGGATTTTCGTCTGCTGCTCAGTATTCTGGGGGTAGGGGTCGCGCCTTTCGCGGCCCAGGCCATGGCCTCCGTAGTCCTGATCGCCTTCAACAACCGCCTGAATATTTACGGCGGGGAAGCGGCCATCGCGGCTTACGCGGCCATCAACGGAATTCTGATGGTTTTTGTTATGCCGGTCATGGGCATGGCCCAGGGCGTGCAGCCCATAGTCGGTTTCAATTTCGGCGCCCGCCACTATGAGCGGGTAAAAAAGGCGGAATACAGCGCGATTATTGTCGCGTCGCTCATGACCGTGGCGGGATTTGCGCTGGCGGAAGCGTTTCCGCACGTCCTGGTGCGTTTTTTCGGCGGCGACGAAGTCTTCACGGAGATGGGCGCCTTGGGGTTGCGTATTTTTTTGGCCATGTACGCCATTGTCGGTATGCAGATTCTGGGCAGCCAGTATTTTCAGGCGACGGGCCGGGGCGGCATTTCCCTGCTCCTGACCCTGACCCGCCAGTGTATATTCCTGATTCCCGCCCTGTTTATCCTGCCGCATTTTTGGGGGCTGAACGGCATCTGGTTGGCCGGCCCCGTGGCGGACACGCTATCCGGGATCGTGACCATGTCGCTCTTCGCGGCGGATATGAAAAAGCTTTCCGCAAATCAGGAAAGAGAAAAGAGAGTTAAGCTGCTTGAGCGTCGCCGTTCTGCGTGACAATAATTTCCAGGACGCGGCGGCTGTCCGCTTTATGAATCTTGATCTCCAGTCCCTCGTAGGCAAAAGTCTCGCCTTCCGGGGGAATTCGCCCCAGTTGCTCGATAATCCAGCCGTTCACCGTTGAAGCCTGCGACTCTTCGGCGATGGTCAAATGAAAAAACTCCGTCAGGTTGTCCAGATCGTCACTGCAAACAACGAGCCAGGAGTTTTCGGAGAGCGGCTTTATCTTTTCGATAATTTCATCGTGTTCGTCCCAGATTTCCCCGACCAATTCCTCGAGAATATCTTCCATTGTGACCAGACCGACCGTCCCGCCAAATTCATCGGAGATGACGGCCAGGTGCGACTTCGTGACCTGCAGCGTCTTGAGCAGGGCGCTGATCTTCGTACTCGGCGTGATGAAGACCGGCTGCTTCATAATCGTGTCAATGCCTTTGTCCGCGCCCAGCGCCCCGTTATAAAAATCCTTCAGCGTGATGACGCCGATGATGTCGTCGATGGACTCGGAATAAACCGGCAGGCGCGAATAACCGGTATCGGCGAACATGGCGGCGATTTCCTCCCGGGAGGCGTTCTTTTCCACCCCGGAGATGTCCACGCGGGGGATAAAAATATCAATAACTTCCAGATCGTAGAACTCAATCGCGCTCTTGATCAGTTCGCTCTCCTGCTCATTGATGGCGCCTTCGTGTTCCGCCACTTCCACTATCGTCAGCAGCTCGTCCTCCGTGATGGACGGATCGCCGTCCGACTTGACGATCACGGATAAGAGTTTTTTCCAACGAACAAAAATATAGTTGACGGGCGTGAGTACAACCATGAGCGCGCGGATGAAGGGCGCCGCCGCCATGGCGAATTTCTCCGGCGACTCCTTCGCCAGGCTCTTGGGCGTGACCTCGCCGAAAATCAGGACAAGCACCGTGACGACGATGGACGCGTAAGTCGCGCCGACAGGGCCGAAACGAGCGACAAACCAGACTGTGGCGACGGAAGCGGCCGCGATATTAACTATATTGTTTCCGACGAGCGTGGTGGTGAGAAGTTTGTCAAAACTATGCGCCAGTTCCAGGGCGCGCTCCGCTTTGCCGTTGCCGGCGTCAGCCATGTGTTTCAGGCGGATGCGGTTCAGAGAGGAAAACGAAGTTTCGGTTGCGGAAAAACCGGCGGACAGGAGCAAGAGCAAAAGGAGCGTCAGGGCGGTCGGCACATAGTCAGCAGGCGACATACAATCCTCCTGACTGGAAAAAATATTGTTTCGGCGAATGCCAAAAAGCCCTCGCTCGTCGCGCGGGTACAGCGTTTCTTACGCCGGATATGGGAGGTTCGTCCATAAATGTGCGTCCCCAGACCATCAGGCCAAGGGGCGGACTCCTTTCTTTCCGGGATAGTATCGTTTCCTGCGGTGAGTATACCACATCATTCAGACAATGTCCACAGTTTTTTTTTGAGGGGTAGCCTTAGGGATTAGGGAATAGGGAATAGGGATTAGGGATTAGGGATGAGGGATGGGCGCCGCGAAGCGGCGAGATTCCCCTCCTTTGGAGGGGTGCCGCGAAGCGGCGGGGTGGTTGGGAACTTATCGGAAGTTCTGCTCGGACAAAATGGGGACGGCAGACTGTGTGAAAAAGGGAGTCGTAGGGGCGCGCATTGCGCGCCCGCAGCACAAATTGGGGGACACGGGCGCGCATTGCGCGCCCCTACGATACCCGGGGGTTGCTGCCAATGCTTTTCCACACAGTCTGACGGTTCTATACAATGCACAATGCACAATGCACAATGCACAATGCACAATGCACAATTCACAATTCACAATTGGGAGAGCGTAGGGGACGATGGCAGTTCGGCTCCAACGGCATAGGAGACTCCATTCGGCCTCGCCGAATGGTTAGTCGAACTTGTGCAGGAACCTAGCCGCTGTTCCCGGCAACCCCCCGAGAGGAA
>JAISWK010000177.1 GCA_031270805.1 Gracilibacteraceae bacterium | reverse complement strand
GCGGATTGCGAGAGACTTACCCAGCGAGTCTCCGAGCTGTTGGTAAGTCCTCTGCAACAGGCACCCGGCGAGTCTCCGAGCCGTTGGTGCCGAACTGCCATCCGCCCCTACGATGTCCTTAACCACCCCGCCGCTTCGCGGCACCCCTCCAAAGGAGGGGAATTAAACCACGGGGAATTGAACCACCCCGCCGCTTCGCGGCACCCCTCCAAAGGAGGGGAATTAAACCCCGCCCCTAATCCCTAATCCCTAACCACCCCGCCGCTTCGCGGCACCCCTCCAAAGGAGGGGAATCACTAATCGAGTGATGGCGGTTGGCGCCGACAAAAGATCCGCCCCGCTCGATGGCCAGATCTTTTGTGAGTATATCGCCGCGCAATGTGCCTGTGGCGGTGATTTCCAGCAAATTACTCACTGTGACATCGCCGTCCACCCGGCCGCCGATACTGGCGTTGCGGGCCGCCACGCTTCCCGCGATCTCGGCGGAAACCCCCAGGGTCAAGTCGCCCTGGATTTTGATTTCTCCCTCCAGCCGCCCTTCAATCCGGACACTGCCGGCGGAAACAATGCTCCCCGTCAACTGCGCGTCCGCCGGAATGATCAATAGACTGAGGCCAGTATTTCTGTCGTCGCCCATTTGCGCCGCGCCGCCTTTCTTTCTGTTCACTGGTTCAACAATCTCTTTTCAATTACCCGACCGATTTCCGTCCCCAGCAGTTGTTGGTTGGCCGCCTGCAGCAACCACTCGTAATCCTCCGGGTTGGAGAGGAAAGCCGCCTCAATCAGAACGGCCGGACAATTGGTCAGGCGGGTCAGGGCCAGGTTGCTCAAGTAGAGGCCCGTGCCGCTCTGCGGCCGTTCGAGGGCCGCGCTGAGGGCGTCGGCGAAAAACCTGGCGTCCGCCATCTGGGCTGGCAGGGAATAACAGACCAGGAGTCCTTTGGTTATCGTCTGATCCGTCGTGTTGGCGACGGAATTGTTGTGAATGGAAACGGAGATATCAGGATTGACCTGCTTGATCAAAGCCACGCGCTCAACCAGGGAAACAAATGTGTCGTCGGTGCGGGTCATAATTACCGTCGCCCCGCGACCGCGCAAATATTCCTCCGCGCTGAGCGTGACGGCCAGGTTAATATCCTTTTCCGGCGGAGAGGCGGTGAGGGCCGCGCCGAGCGCCCCGCTCTCGCTGCCGCCGTGCCCGGCGTCCAGCAGTATTTTCATCCCGCTCAGATCGCCGGACTCAGCCGGCGCGGGCGGATGGCGGAAGCCTATGACCAGACCGCCGTCCCGGCAGGCGACGTAATAAGCGGCCGGACGGACGCCGGCCTGAAAGCGGAAAGCGTAGCGCGTGTGCGCCGCCCCCGGTTCGCTCAAAAGAACAATATCGCGGATCATGGCGTTTTCCTTCAGTTCCGGCGGCCAGGCGAAGCCCGTATTGTACAGGGTCAGCACCGCCTGCTCCGCCTGCATTTCTACATTATAATACGCCGCAACGGGCATTTTCAGCCTGATTTCCGTAGCCCGATCCTCCGTCAGGGGCGTCGTCTTGAAAGCGAGGACCCGGTTGGACGGCAGGGCGGCGCTGCTGTAATTCACCGCGCTTTGGAAAATATAGCTGCCGTCGGCCAGGCGGTAATAGGCCCCGCTCCGCCCCGTGATAACGCAGGCGACGCCGCGGACAAGCGGCTCCAGCAGCGCGTAGGACGTCCCCGGCCCCTGCCGGTGGGTAATATTGTCCAAGCGGACGACGCCATGCCCCCCCTGGGGGGTATAGCCGGTCGGATCCGGCGTCGCCGGGGTTTTGGCCTCCCTTATCACAAGCACCGTTTTGTTTACACCATTATTTTCCAGGGTAAAGCGGTTTTCCCCCATTTGCAGAGCCAGGTATTGGGCAAAAAAACCGTGTTCCGTATAGGGGATGGCCGTGCCGTTCAAATAAAGCGGGTAATCATAATCGCAGGCCCCATACAGGCTGATGTGATCCCCCGTCGTCGTCGCTTTTTCCCCGGGGACGGCCACTATGATGGTATGCGGATTTTCGTAGACGGCGGTCTGGAACGAGGCCGTCGCCGCGCCGCCGGGGCTGAACGCGGCCCAGAGCAGAAGCAGGGCGCCGGCCCAGAGCAGTAAATATGTTCTCCGTTTTTTCATCTCCCCGTCCTTTCTCAGCTCGCGCCGGGCCGGAGCAATTCCTCCCGCTCGTGCTTGCGCCCGCGCCGCATAAGTATCCGCATGGCTTCTTCCGTCGGCAGTCCTTCAAATAGCACCCGGTAAGCCTGCTCGGTGACCGGCGCTTCTATGCCGTGCATCCGGCTGAGTTCGCGGGCCACTCTCGTATTGCGCACGCCCTCCACCACCATGCCCACCTCCGCCAGCACCTGCTCCAGCGGCATCCCCGTCCCGAGCAAACGTCCGGCGCGCAAGTTGCGGCTGTGCGGACTCATACAGGTGACAATCAGGTCGCCGATGCCGGCCAGGCCGAAAAAAGTGGACTGTTCCCCCCCGAGGGCCACGCCGAGCCGGGCCATTTCCGCCGCGCCCCGCGTCATGAGCGCGGCCTTGGTGTTGTCGCGCGAGGCGGCACCTTCCAGCGCTCCACAGCAGAGGGCAATGATATTTTTCAGCGCGCCGCCCAATTCTACTCCGATTATATCCAAATTTGTATATACCCGGAAACTGGCGGTCATGAGCATGTCCTGCACCGCCTCGGCCACCGCCGGATCTGCGGCCGCCGACACAACGGCCGTCGGCACTTCCCGCCCCACTTCTTCCGCGTGGCTCGGCCCGGAGAGTACGGCCACCGCATGCTGCGGCAACTCGGCCCTGATCACTTCGCTCAGGCGCAGATGAGTGTTTTCCTCCAGGCCTTTAGCCGTGTTGACGACGATAGAGCCCGCAGGCAACAAGCCGCGCAGACGGCCGGCCGCGGCGCGCACGGCGTGAGAGGGGACGGATAGCACCACCGCTTCGCTCCGGGTCAGGCATTCTTCATCAGCCGTCGGTTTGACCGCCGCCGGTAAAATGACCCCGGGCAAGTAACGCCTGTTTTCGCGGCAGCGCGCCATTTCTTCCATTTCCGCCGCCCGGCGGCCGCAGAGAAACACCTGGTGGCCGCCGCCCGCCAGCACAAACGCCAGTGCTGTTCCCCAACTTCCGGCCCCATATACTGTGACTTGCATAAACTTTACCTCACACCCGCTCCAGCGCGCCGATGCCGCGCGCCGCCGCCAATTGTTTCGCTTCGTCTTCCGGCAAAAATGTCAGAGCCATTTCGACTTTTTTCCCGGCCCGGCGCAGCTCCCGGCAGCGTTTGATCACTTTGAGCGGCGATTGTCCGTAGACAAGGACATCGGCCCCCTCCTCTTCCTTTTCCTCCGCCTGTTCCAAAATCAGGCCCAAATGCAGGGCAAAACCGGTGGCCGGCTGGGGAAAACCGAAATCGGCGTACAGGCCGTCATAGCGCCCGCCGTCCAGCACCGGCGCTCCCACCTCCGGCAGGTAGCCCTCGAACACCGCGCCTGTATAATAAGAAAATCCTTGCAGAATCCCCAAGTCCAGGCTGACGTATTTTTGGACGCCGAACTCGGCCAGGTAGGCGTAGATAGTGCGCAGGGTTTCCGCCGCCCGCCGCACCGGTAAAATCCGGTTCCAGGGCTCGAGGGCGTCCAGCACTTCCTCCCGCCCGGTCAGGGCCGGCAGGGCAGTCAAAAGGCCAGCCGCTTCCGGCGGCAGACTGTGGGCGCGGATCAAGGTCTCCAGCTTCACTATATCCTTGCGGGCGATCCCGTCCTCCAACTCCCGCCGCAGTACGTCTCCGACGCGGAATTCCTGCATCAATCCCTCCAGGATGCCGTTATGGCCCAGACTGAGACGAAAACCCTGCACTTCGAGGGCTTTCAGCACTTCGACCGCCAGGGCCAACACCTCCGCGTCGGCCAGCGGCGAGTCCACCCCCACGAGCTCGGCCCCGACCTGGGAAAATTCCCGCTGCCGTTCATCGCCGCTGCGATAGACGGGCCCGGCGTAGCAAAAACGCAACGGCAGGGCGTCTTCCCGGCACCAGCACGCCGCCAGGCGGGCGATGGGCGTGGTAAACTCCGGTCGGAGGGCTAGGATATTACCGTCCCGATCAAAAAACTTATACAGGCTGTCGCCCTGATCCGCTCCCGGTTCGACGCAATCACGGTACTCGAGCCCGGGCGTCCGCACTTTGCGGTAAGTCCAGGCCCGCATGACCCCGAGCGCCTTCTGCTCCGCCTCTTCCAGGGCGGCCAGCCTCCCCGGCAGAAAATCCGTCATGCCTTCCGGCTGTTTTAAGCCCAAAGGACCTCGTTTCATTTTTCACTCCGCGCGACCCGCCGCCGGTCATCCGGGACGGACAGCGCGCCCTCCTTTCGCCCGGCTAGGGAGTTCTCCGGCGCGGCGGCCGGCCCATACGCCGCAGCCCCGGGGGCTCTGCCAGCACGACCGCCCAGATCACGCCCCGGGCAATCTCCCCCGGGTTGATCTCTGCCCGCTCGCCGGCGGCAGGCACCCCTACCGAGGGGGCCCCGGCCAGCCAGGCGCTGCGATAATGTTCGCTATGGCCCTCGTCGCCCCAGACGCCTTCCTGCCCCCGCACTCTCTCGTTGACGCGGTCAGGCAGCGCGTCCCCGAGGGGGTTGCGGTTTTGCTGGACATAGCTGTGGCGGTGCGGCGGCGGGTAATCAGCGGCCGGGATATCCGGGCTGTCCGGACTGTCCGCGCTGCCCGCCGGCAGCCAGAGCCCGTCCGCCCGCGGCGCCCAATGAAACTGGGCGCCGCCGGTTTGGCCCCGTTTGGCTTGACGGGAAAGCGCCGGCCTCGGCGGGGGGGCGGGAACGGGGTCCGTATATTCCTGCACGCGCTGTTCAGCCAGATCCTTTTGGGCCGGATCAAGCATATTGCGCACCGCCCGCTTGCTGTTGACGACGCGGGTGTTTTTCAGAATCGGTCCCAGGGTCACCGCCAGCACGATCAGGAACGACAGAAAAAGTCGAATAATATCTTCCATAATTTTACTCACTCCGTCCCGTCTCGGGTCAATAATATTGTGTCCCTATTTCTTCGGTTCGCCTTCCGGGATGAACGCCTTGGGCGGTTGAGCGGAAGTGCTTATAGTGTCGCGCATTTTCGTATCGGCGATGACGTTCTGCAGATTGTAGTAATCCATCACCCCCATATTTCCGTCCCGCAAGGCCGCCGCCAGCGCCTTGGGCACCTCGGCTTCCGCCTCCACCACCTTGGCCCTCATTTCCTCGACCGCCGCTTTCATTTCCTGCTCGCGGGCCACGGCCATCGCCCTTCTTTCCTCGGCCTTGGCCTGGGCGATCCGTTTGTCCGCCTCCGCCTGATCGGTTTGCAGCGTCGCGCCGATATTTTTGCCGACATCGACGTCGGCTATATCTATGGACAGTATTTCAAAAGCCGTGCCGGAATCCAGCCCCTTGTTCAGCACCGCCTTGGAAATCACATCCGGGTTTTCCAACACATCCTTATGGGATTCGGAACTGCCGATACTCGTGACAATGCCCTCGCCGACCCGGGCCAGAATCGTTTCTTCCCCGGCGCCGCCGACCAGGCGGTCGATATTGGCCCGCACGGTAACGCGCGCCTTGACCCGCAACTCGATCCCGTTGGCCGCCACGGCGGAAACCGTCGGCGTCTCAATCACCTTGGGGTTGACGGACATCTGCACGGCCTGCAGTACGTCGCGTCCGGCCAGATCGATGGCCGCGGCCCGCTCAAACGGAAGCGGGATCGCCGCCCGCTCCGCGGCGATGAGGGCGTTAACGACGCGATCGACATTGCCCCCGGCCAGGTAATGCGCTTCCAATTGAGCGGAATTGAGGTTCAAGCCCGCCTTGTGCGCCTTGATCAGCGGATTGACAATGCGGCTGGGCACGACGCGGCGCAGACGCATGCCGATTAGGTTGAAAATCCCCACGTTTACCCCGGCCGCCAGGGCCGAGATCCAGAGTCCCACCGGGATGAAGCTGAACAGGATCATCAAAAAAACCAGTAGAATGATGACGACAATTATAGCAGAAATCGAGCCAATGGGCATTTGTTCACCCTCCTTGATTAAAATTCAGCCGTCCAGGCGGCAGACGACGATGCGCGTCCCTTCGACGGCGATCACTCTGATAGCCGAACCTTGCGCGATATAATCCCCCTGCGAAACCACGTCAACGCGTTCCCCGTCAATTTCGGCCGTCCCGGCCGGGCGGAGCAGAGTCAGAGCCTGACCGTTCCGGTGCAGGTAACGGGCGTAATCCCGTTTGGGGGCCACATACCCGTCCCGGTTATCCTGCTTGGCCCCAAGGGAAATTCGCCGCCACAGGCGACCCAGGTTACCCGTTTTCCAGGATATGAGCAATATGACCGCGACCAGCAAGAGCAGGACGGTCATGTACAAAATGCCCTGGGCAAAGGAGTCGGCCAAGATAAACACTCCCGCCATCAGGAGGACAATGCCGATCAGGCCGGCGACGCCGCCGGGCAGAATAAATATTTCCAGCGCCACCAAGATCAGACCCAGCACAACCAGCACCGGAACCGCCGCTTCCATAAACATGCTCGTTTCACCTCCTCCGCTGACAGTTTACCACAATCGGGAGGAAAATAAAAGATAAAAAAATGCCCGGATAAACGATGAAAAAAATTACTTGACAGGAGCGCGGGGCGGGTGTATATTTTATGTAATGGAACGCCGCTTTTTGCGGGGCGGCTGGCCCTAAAGTTAGAGCGACAGTACCGCCTTTTCAGGCGGTACTGTTGTTACTTGCCGCGCACGATTTGCACAAGTCTTGACGACTGTCGCCTCGGCGGGAGAGAAGGAGGTCGACCGCGCGGTCAAAGCGGCCCGGGCAGCCTGGCCGTCTTGGCGCAACACACCGCTGGCCAAACGCTGCGAAATACTCACGGCTATTTTTGGCAAAATACAGTCAAGACGATCAATTTCAAGTACGCCTGAGTTTTCCAAAAAGCCGCTTTAGTTCTTTTCCTCGCGCAGTATCTCGTACAGCGAGGCGGCAGCCTCGGCGCGCACGTTTTCGGGTGTGGCCAGCACCCGGACTTCGAGTACCCGTCCGCGCATATGCACGGTCAACACGTCCCCGGGTTTGACTTCGGCCGCCGGTTTGGCCGTGCGACCGTTGACGCTGACTTTTTCCCCGGCGCACACATCCCTGGCCACACTGCGCCGCTTGATCAGACGAGAAACCTTCAAATATTTATCCACTCGCATAACAATCCTCCGCCCCGGCGCTCGGCGCCATAGATTTCGGCTGACGACGGAGTCCCCCCTCCCGCCAGCGATGCGGAAAAACCCTGCCCAAGAAGGAAGAAGGCAGGGTTTTTCTGCGTAAATAAACCTGCAGCGGGGCGCTTCTCAGTCGAATAAACTCATACACTGAAAAGCAGTTTGCCATAGGTGGGGAAGGGCCAATATTTTTCGGCCGTGTTCGCTTCCAGCTCATCCGCCAGGGCCCGCGCCTCCTGCATCACCGGCAGCACCTTGTCCTTGTAGTACACAGCGGCCTCATGCGCCTCGCTCCGCTCAGCCGCACCCAGCGTGACTTCGTTCAGGAGGTCGGTTTGGGCGGTCAGACCGGCGTAAAGGTGCGACAGTTTCAGTATCAGGGCTTCCTCGGTTTTGTAAACGCTGGCCGGCAGCTCCAGTTTTTTCTTGTTCCAGGCGACTGTGGTCAATTCGTTCAGGTAGGAAACAACCGCCGGCAGGATATCTTTTTTCAGCATCTCCAGCATCGTCAGAGCCTCGATGTGTATGGTCTTGCTGTAGTTTTCCAGCAGGATATCGCAGCGGGAGCGAATTTCCTCCTCCGTCAGGATATTGTGCCGGCCGAACAGCCTGATGCTCTTTTCGCTGCAAAAATAGGGCAGCGCCTCCGGCGTGGATTTCAGGTTGAGCAGACCGCGCTTCTGGGCCTCGCTCACCCACTCCTCCGCGTAATTGTTTCCGTTGAAAATGATGCGCTCATGTTTGGCCGCCGTCTCCTGGAGCAAATCGCGCGAAGCCTGCTCGAAATCAGCGGCTTTTTCCAGTCGGCCGGCAAATTCATCCAGGATTTCGGCCACGATGGTATTCAGGATAAAATTCGGCCCGGCGATGGAAAGGGACGAACCGAGCATCCGGAACTCAAATTTATTGCCCGTGAAAGCGAAAGGCGAGGTGCGGTTGCGATCCGTGTTGTCCTGCAGGAAATGGGGCAGAATCTTCACGCCGCCGTCCATCTCCCGCGCCGCTTTTTTCTCGTAATCACTGCCCCGGCGGATGGCGTCCATGACCCCCGTCAATTCGTCGCCGAGAAAAACGGAGAGAATGGCGGGCGGCGCCTCGTTCGCGCCGAGGCGGTGATCGTTGGCCGCCGTGGCGACGGAGAGCCGGAGCAATTCCTGGTAAACGTCAACCGCCTTGACGACGGCAAAGAGAAAGAGGAGAAACTGTTTGTTTTTTTCCGGCGCCGGCCCCGGCTCCAGCAGGTTGGCCCCGCGATCCGTCCCCATGGACCAGTTGTTGTGCTTGCCGCTGCCGTTGACGCCGGCGAACGGTTTTTCATGCAGCAGACAAACCAGGTTGTGGCGCAGAGCCACTTTTTTCATCACTTCCATGGCCAGCTGATTGTGGTCGCAGGCCATATTGGTCATGGAAAAAATTGGCGCCAGCTCATGCTGGGAAGGAGCGACCTCGTTATGCTGCGTCTTCGCGTAAATACCGAGTTTCCACAGTTCTTCATCCAGATCTTTCATGTAAGCCGCGACCCGGGACTTGATGCTGCCGAAATAATGATCCTCCATCTCCTGGCCTTTGGGCGGTTTGGCCCCAAAAAGCGTCCGCCCGCAGTAGATCAGGTCTTTGCGCTGCTCGTACAGAGTCCGATCCAGCAGAAAATACTCCTGCTCCGGGCCGATGGTCGTAAACACGCGCTGGGTGTCCCAATCGCCGCAGAGACGCAGAATACGGAGGGCGTGCTTGTTAATGGCTTCCTGCGAGCGCAGCAGCGGCGTCTTTTTATCCAGCACCTGGCCGCCATATGAATAAAACACTGTCGGGATACACAGGATTCCTTCCTTGACAAAAGCATAAGAAGTCGGATCCCAGGCCGTGTAACCGCGGGCCTCAAACGTGGCGCGCAGCCCGCCCGAGGGGAAACTGGAAGCGTCGGGTTCGCCTTTGATCAATTCTTTGCCGGAAAATTCCATGATGATCTTGCCGTCCGGCGCCGGGGCGATAAAGCTGTCGTGTTTTTCCGCCGTGATGCCCGTCATCGGTTGAAACCAATGTGTGAAATGCGTGGCCCCTTTTTCAATCGCCCAGTCCTTCATCGTGTTCGCCGCCACATGAGCCACTTCCAGCGTCAGGCTCGTGTTCTCCCGGATATGGAGTTTCAGAGCCTTGTACGTGGCTCCCGGCAGACGTTCCTTCATAACCGCGTCATTGAATACCATGCTCCCAAAAATTTCCGTGCAATTTGCGCCCATGGAACAACCTCCGTTTGTTTTATTTTTCGCCCACTATAGAAAAAAATGGCGCGCAGAACCCTGCAGCGCCTTTGCTGTATATAATAAGTTTACCCTCCCCCGCCCGGTCTGTCAAGGGGGTAAGAATAAATTTTCCCGAGTGAATTTTCCGGGAGAGCTTAGTTGGGAGAGCTTAGGAAAGAGAGGAGAGTAAAGAGGAAAGAGAGTTCTCGTCTCACTCTTTACTCTTTACTCTTTCCCTATTCACTCTTTCCTCCTTTGAAGGGGAACCACCCCGCCGCTTCGCGGCACCCCTCCAAAGGAGGGGAATTCTACCCACTTCCCACTACCCACTGCCCACTGCCCACTGCCCACTATCCACTACCAACGCCCCACTCCCGCGCCTCGGCCTGTTTTGGGTAATTTTGTTGACAAAGCGCCGGTTATGCGGTATAGTAAATATGCCCATTAACCATCTAAACATATGTGTTTTAAATGGAAAGCAGTACGAAGAGGAGGAGTCCCAATGGCCAAAATAGCCCAGAATTTGACGGATTTGATCGGGGGCACGCCGCTGCTGAATCTGAAGGCTTACGCTCAAAAGTTGGATTTGAACGCGGTCCTGATCGCGAAATTGGAGTATCAGAACCCGGCCGGCAGCGTGAAAGACCGCATTGCCAAAGCCATGATTGACGACGCCGAGGAAAAGGGCAAACTGATCCCCGGTTCGGTGATTGTCGAGCCGACCAGCGGCAATACCGGCATCGGCCTGGCTTCGGTGGCGGCGGCCCGCGGCTATCGCATAATTCTCACGATGCCGGAAACGATGAGTATTGAACGGCGCAAGCTGCTCAAAGCCTACGGGGCGGAACTCGTCCTCACCGAGGGGGCGAAGGGGATGCGCGGCGCGATCGAAAAAGCGGACGAACTGGCGGCGGAAATCCCCAATTCCTTTATTCCCGGCCAGTTTGTCAATCCGGCCAATCCGCGAGTCCACCGGGAAACCACCGGCCCGGAAATCTGGGAGGATACCGACGGAAAAGTAGACGCTCTCGTTTCCGGCGTGGGCACCGGCGGTACCGTCACCGGCGCCGGGGAATTTCTCAAGGACAAAAACCCGGCCATCAAAGTGATCGCCGTGGAACCGGCCGACTCACCGGTGCTATCCGAAGGAAAAGCCGGCCCGCATAAAATCCAGGGAATCGGCGCGGGGTTCGTGCCGGACACGCTTAACCCCGATATTTACGACGAAGTCGTCATGGTCAGCAATGACGACGCTTTTGCCACGAGCCGGATTATCGCCAAAACCGAAGGGCTGCTCGTGGGGATTTCCTCCGGGGCGGCGGCTTGGGCCGCGACGCAGCTGGCCAGGCGGCCCGAATACGCCGGCAAAAACATTGTGGTCATTTTGCCCGATACCGGGGAAAGATATTTGTCCACGGTGTTGTTCGAGGAAATAGGCTGATAATACACAATGGGGAGAGGGATTAGGGATTCCCCTCCTTTGGAGGGGTGCCGCGAAGCGGCGGGGTGGTTAGGCAATGCTTGCGCTATGAAAAAACCTCGCGCAAATCCGCAAGCGAAATGACGTCAATGTCCGGCGCAAGCGCGTAACGCTCCCCGACCGGGGCCGCAATAAAGGTGTGCGCGGGCCGGATGTCTTCTGTTGCGTGATGCGCACCGCGGGTCGGACGCGGGGAAAGAGACGCTTTACATTCCACGGCGAATGTTTTTCCGTTTACGGCGACCACAAAATCCATCTCCGCGCCTGCGGCGGTGCGATAAAAACAGATTTCGGCGGAGGGGTAAAGCCCTCGGATGTTCGCCAACACCGTCTGCTCCCAAAACGCGCCGTATCCGGGGTGGGCGAGAATGTCCTCGAAGCTTCGAAGCCCGAGCAGGGCGGCGGCGACGCCCGTATCCGCGATATAGGTCTTGGGCGCTTTGACTATGCGTTTCCCCAAATTAGAGTGAAACGGCGGAATGACGTCCAACATATAGGTGTCGGAGAGCAGATCGATATAGCTTCGCACCGTGCGGTCGCTCACGCCGAGCGAGCCTCCTATTTGCGTATAATTGATCGTTTGGCCGTTCAAATGCGCCAACATGCGCCACAGCCGGCGAACATTCGCGGGCGCGGCGCCCGTCCACTGCGGAATGTCCCTTTCCAAGAAGGTCGCAATGAAATTCTCCCGCCAACTGTACGATATATCCGCGTCCTCCGCGCACAGACTTCCGGGGAAGGCCCCCGTCGCCAGATACCGCTCCAAGGAATACAGTCCCTTTATTTCTTCCCACAGAAACGGCGTCAGACGGAGATAAGATATTCTGCCGGCCAAACTCTCCGAGGATTGCGACAGCAAATCGCGGGAAGCCGAACCGAGAATCAGAAACGCGCCCGGCGCGTTCCATTCATCGACCAAACTGCGGATGAGCGGAAACAGATCGGGCCGACGTTGAATTTCGTCAAGGCAAATCAGCTTTCCCTTTTGCGATTGCAAAAAAAACTCCGCCTCCGTCAGCTTTGCCGCATCGGACGGGCGTTCCAAATCCAAATAAACCCCCTGCGGCGCCGAAGCGACGACGCGTTTGGCCAAGGTGGTTTTTCCGCACTGCCGCGGGCCGATGACGGCGGTTACGGGGAAATGCCGGAGCGATCGGACAATGTCCTTTTCCATCAAGCGATCAATAAACAATCGCCATCCCCCTTATCTTCTGCAAATAACCTTGCATATTCGAAGTCTGAGTTCGAATATGCAAGGTTATTTTATCACAGCGTCCGTCTGCGCGCAAGGGCGGAGCGAAGATTTGCCCTATAGGAAGTGCAGGCGCAGGATTAGGGATTAGGGGCGGGGTCTTCTGGGAGCGCGGCCATCCTGGCCGCCAATACGCCCGCGCAGTATATGCCCAGGGTATCGTAGGGGATAGCGGCGCGACCGCGCGAAGCGATGAAGGGAATCTGCGAAAATCTCAGCTCGAAGCTATAAACTTCTCTATCTCAGTTTTTGCTTGTTCCATTGTAATCTCAAACCATTCAGACGTTGAACCCGCATGATCCGTGAAGTTCTTGTAGCCCCTCTTTTTCAGGTAAGCGTGAAATTGCTTATCAGTGAACCACTTGCCGCTTGCGGTCAAAGCCTTCACGTAAAACAACAGCATCCAAGGCTTCTTCGGCATGTTTTTGTATTCCTGCTTGATCCGATCCTCTACGTCTTTTTGTGTCGTTTGGCCTATGCACATGCCTGGCTGATGAATGTCCGTGAAGAAGTATATTTTGTTTCCATAGAGCTTGTTGACGCTTTTCATGTGAGTTTCTTTCTCGTCCTCAGTCATTTTTTCCTCTTTTGCCAATTCTTCTTGAATCATTTGCTCGGGTATTGCCCATTTGTGGCGATAGTTACTTCTGCCTTGCGGCGAAGTGTAAGACACGGTTATGTAGAATAACTCCCCTATGCTTAACCGAATTAGGTTGTTTTTCTGAACAAATTCTCTTTCATATGCCAAAAAGTAGTCTCTATCTTCAATAACATTATCCTCATAGCTAGACATTTCCATCTTAATATCTTTGTAACATTTTGAATAGCCACGACAAATCGACACTATCCCTTTGACGATTCTCATTTTTCTGTAAAGAACCGCTAAGATATCCTTGTCTCCAAACTTGTCAAAATTACCTTTCGATTTACAGATGACTGAATCAAGTTCTATGCTGGTTGTTGGGACGAGGTTAATATAACTATCATTAAGGGCTATAATTTTCTGTATAGTTATGCTGTTTTCTTCGACAAACCTTTTTCTTTTCTCTTGTTTGCTCTTGTGATTCAGCCATGCAGCAAAAGCAATAATCATAACAGTCGTAACTACGCCAACAGCGGCCTCCACTCAATCTACTCCTTTCTTTCATAGTCATTGCGGCGGCCAGTGCGACCGCTATTTCCTTGCTAATTCTACCACATCGCCAGGGCGGCGTCCCCTACGAATTCTGCGCGGCGGCTGGGACGATCAGCCACGTTGGATGCTTTATTAAAAATCGTCCAATATCAGGTTTAATAAACCGGACAACATCAGCTTCTGCGGAAGATATCTCTCCGCTACCGCTTGAATTGCTTGAACTGCCGGGCAGTATGCTCCCGCGAACTCCATGAGGGCTTGTGCTTGCAGCCACTCTATTTGTTCCGGCGTGAGCGGGTTCTTCAGGCCCGGTTCCCTCTGCCAGTCTTGGATCTCCAGTTCCTCCCGATTCGCCATGCTCTCCACCCCCAGATTTTGGCGCTAATAACGGGCACATTTCGACGCAGCATCATTTTACCCCAACACAATTACGTCTGTCAAGGGTTGCGGCGTCCCCTACGACAATAGAGTCTTTCCTAATATGAAATTCATGATAATTACAAAATAAACATATAATTGCAAAAAATCATTAGAAAAAAACTGTTGACAACATTGCAAATGCAGTATATAATACATAGCATAGTCTCCGTTGCGTTTTGGAGGCTAATCTTCAGACAAATTGTGTAAAATATTTTATCCTGACGCTTTATTCTGCGGCAAAACGTGTCATTCCCTTGTTTTACCGCCAAAAAATATATAAAAATACGTTATTTTTTCTATAATCTGCCTCTGCTGGGGTTTGTAGCAAGCCTTGGGGGACGCGGGACGATTGCCATCGTCCCCTACGCCCTTGCGGGGGGGGACGCGGGACGATTGCGAGAGACTTACCCAGCGAGTCTCCGAGCTGTTGGTAAGCCCTCTGCAACTGAGACTGGCCGCTTCGGAGACTTACCCGGCGAGTCTCCGAGGTAGCAACCAAGCCGCTGTAACCCGCATGAACATCCTTCTCGGGAATTGGAGGGATTGGAATGAACCGCGAAACACGCGAAATGGACAACAGTCTGGAAAATATTTTGCATAAAAAAAACGCCCCGCTGGGGGCGTCCGCTGCTTTGCCGCACCTGAAACTTTAATATTAATATGACAGCGCACCCCCGTCCAACAGCCAGGATGCGCTGCGAGGTTATGTCTCCCGCCGTTACTTGCTCATAAAGATCATCCCGGGATTGGCGGCGGCTATGCGGGCGGCTTCTTCAGGCGCGAGTATTTGCAGACAGTTGGCCTGGCAATGCTGTACGCAGGAGGGCAGTTTATTCTCAGCCAGGCGGTCGGCGCAAAAATGACATTGGTCGGTTAGCAGCGGAAAGTAGGAATACTGCCATTTTTTAGGAGCGTATTTCCAGGGGCCAACCCTGTTTAACTTAATTCCGAATTGCCCGGGCGGGAAATTGTTTTTCACCTGGCAGGCCAACTCACAGGAGTGGCAGCCGGTACACCAGAGATAGTTTACCAGGAGCGCTTTTTTAGCCATCCTATTCGTTCTCCTTTACCGGGTAGATTTTGCAGAGAATGCATTTGTAGTTGGCGCCGATACCGGTCAGACCGGTGCTCCAGGAAATCAGGTTGTTGATATTCAACTCGTTCACATCATAGAGATTTTCCGGGTCGGCTTCCGGGCGCCACCAGCCGTGGTCGGCGCTGGCACAGCGGGGATCGACTATCGGAGTCACTTCGGCCAGGCGTTTGGCCCGCGCCACGCGTCCGGTCAGACCCACCGGGCCTTCGACCCAAACCCATTGGCCGTCCCGGACGCCTAAATTCGCGGCGGTTTCGGGATGAATCATCACCGTCGGTTCCGGATGCATAGCGCGCAGACGGCTGCTTTGGCGGTTTTCCGAATGGAAAGTATTGTGTCGCCGCGCTCCGGTCTGCAGCACCAGGGGATATTCTTGAGCCAACTCCGGCTGGGAAAAAGGGGTCATCGGCGGTTCCACATAGCGCGGCAAGGGGTCGAGACCCATAAATTCCAGGCTTTTGGAGAACAGCTCCAGCTTGCCGCTGGGCGTGGGGAACCCCGGTTTTCCATCTGCCCGCATTTTGCCGCTGAGGAATTTTTCATACTCGAACGGCAGGTACGATGGCGCCGTAGCTTGAACTTGGTAAAAATCCATACCGGATTCGGCGAAGATATGCGAAAACATTTCTCCCACATTTTCCCAGGGCCAGGCCGTGGCATTAAAGCGCCGCCCCAATTCCAGGTTGATTTCCATATCGGAACGGCATTCCCCCCTGGGCGGCACAGCGGCGTTGATGGTTTCGCCCCGCTGCGAATTGTCGCCGCAGCGTATGCCATCGCGCTCCGTAAAGGTCGTAACCGGCAGGAACAAATCGCAGAAAGCCATAGCTGTCGGCGTCATAAAAAGGTCAACCGCCACATTAAATTCCAAACCGCTGAAAGCCGCATGGGTGCGTTCGTTATCCACCGCTCCGCAAGCGATGAGATTGACTGTCTGCAACCACGAGGCCTTCAGCGGGTAAGCGGCGGGCTGTTCGATTAAATGGTCAATCATTTTGTTGATACTGGCCACATGCAAGCCCAGCTTGTAAACCACCAAATCATCCGCCCCGATGCGTTTATCCTCCTGCTCGTAGGGCAGCAAATCACGCCCCCAGCCGGTGATATACTTGAGAAATTCCGGCATCACCACCATCGTGCCCGGTTTCTCAATATTGCCGGTGATCGCCAGCAGGGAAAGAATCGCCCGCGATGCGTCATAGCAGTCCTCGCGCTGATCGATGGCTACTCCTTGCTGCACCATCACCGGCGCACTGGAGGCAAAGAGTCTGGCGGCAGCCACCACATCCCCGGCCTCAACCCAGCAGACTTCCGCCACCCGTTCGGGTGTCCATTCGGCGCAGAGGGCAGCGAATTTTTTGAAACCGAAACACCAATCTTGCACGAATTGCTCATCGTAGAGTTTTTCTTGAATCATTACATTGGCCATACCCAAGGCCAGGGCGCCGTCCGAGCCGGGACGGATTTGCAGCCACAAATCGGCGTGGGCCGCCAGCCAGGTCAAGCGCGGGTCGATGACCAGGAGTTTTGCGCCGCGCTGCAAAACATCAGTCACCCAATGGCCATAGGCCCCATCGGAGTTGGCGACTACGGCGTTATTGCCCCATACCGCCACCAGGCCGGGATTTTTGTATTGCGGATTGTCGTAGCGGTCGATAAACTGTTGTCCGTAATCGGCCACCATAAAAACGCCGGCCAGCATATTGGCGGCAAAGATGCGCGGCCCGAAACAGGCCACATTGCTCAAGCTGAACGCGTAATTGGGAGAACCGAAAGACCAGGCCAGGCGCGTGATGTAAGGGGCTATATCGCGCCCCGTGCCTTGCAGAAAAACCACCGACTCAGCGCCGTATTTTTCTTTGTACTCTTTGAAGCGCCGCTCAATGGTATCCAAGGCTTCATCCCAACTGATGCGCTGCCATTTGTCCTTGCCCCGATCGGCAAGGTCGCGCTTCAGCGGATAAATGATGCGCTTTTCATGGTTGACAATATCGTCCACCGCAAGGCAGCGTGGGCAGAGACGGCCCTGATTGTACGGGTTGTCCGGGTCGCCTTCCACCCGTTCCACCTTGCCGTCTTTGGCGTAAATAAGCAACCCGCAGCCCAGATGGCAACCGGGCGCAGTCCAGGCGCTGGAGCGGGTCACCTGGAAACCGTCTTCTTCATACTGCCACGGTCGCTCATGCTGCCTCCCTTTCTCTATTGAACATCTGTGGTGACAATTGTGTCACTGTATGTTATTATAAGGGAAAATACAATTCGGACGAAAGGGAGCAAAATATCCGTATCGTCCGTTATGTGACATATCGGCAATTCTGTCTGTGAAATGTGAGGCGGCTGATGGATATTCGTATTACCAGAACCGAGAAAATGCTGACCAAAGCCCTCGAGACACTGCTGGAGAAGAAGCCGCTGGAGGACATTTCGGTCACAGAAATCTGCGAACTGTCCACCGTGCGCAGGGCGACTTTCTATCGCCATTTTGCAGATAAATATCAATTTTTTAATCACTATCTGCAAGTTATCTCCCAACAGTTCATGAATGAAGCCGAAATGAGCGAGGAGTTGGGCGACCTTGCAGTTTACGCCCGGCATATGCACATTGCGCTTTTGAAATTCAGCGAACGCAATGCCCGGTTCGTCAACAATAATATTGAACAGGCCATGTTAACTGAAACGATGGATATGGTCGTCAAACAAATTGCCGCCGGCATCATTCAACGCCTCAAACAACTGCCGAATTACCGCAACAACACGGCTTCCGCCGAATTTATCGGCATATTTTACGCCGCCGGCCTGCTGCAAACTCTGCGTTGGTGGCTAAAAAACGGGAAACCTGTCACAGCGGAGCAAATAGAAAAGCAGGCTACAAGTCTTTTGCTGAGCCAGGTGGGTTTATAAGGCTGTTCTTTCCAAGCAAATTCCCTCTACTCCACGCTCTTGAGGGAAGCCACCATATCAATATGGCGAAACTTTCGCCCCATGAGATAATTCACCAGCCTCACTTTGGTATTTGTAGTTGAGTTCCCGGGGAAATTCATCACTGACCATACCTTCCTCCAGCCAGGTGCTGTCCACCCGGTACATGTGCCGCTCGCCGGCGACGTAAAATATCCCTTCTCCCGGGAAAACGGCGATTATTTTTTCGGGGTATGGTATAAGTATTGGCGAATATACGCCGAAAATATCTCTGTGACGCCCCCCCCAATAATACACTTCTCCGCTATCGGTCAGCGCCAGCATGTCTTCTCCCTTGGCTGAAACAGCAAAATCCTGAACATGCGGGAGGAAAACTTGTGGAATATACTGCTCCGTTTCATCATCATTTCCCATGTGGTACAAGCTGCCTTTACCCCAGATATATAAATTGCCGGATTCGGCCAGGGCATAATCGGTATGACCAGCGGCATGAATTTTAATAATTTTTTCAGGCAGATCTATTTTTTTGTATGACAGATCTTCAAAGCTCACCGCCGATTTCCAATCTTCTTCCGCCCACTTGACGCGCCCTGTTCCCCATTGGTATACCGTTCCCTCCGCCGTCAGCCCCAGGAATTGACTCCAACTCGGAGAAATTTCCGTAAATTGCTCCGGCGGCGGCGATATCCGCGCGTATCCGGGGACGAACTCCATGTCCCCCGTTCCCAGAGCGCCATAGGTATTGTCGCCCCACATATACCAGGCGCCGCTTTCCCCCCGGGCGGCCGTGCTGTATATGCCGGAACGGATTTTTATAATTGTTTCCGGCAAAGGCAGCTTTTGCGGCGTCAGATAGCTTTTGTCCTCCCCGTGTCCAAGCATGTTATAGCGGCACCAGCCCCAATTATACACTTCTCCTTGCGCCGTCAAAACATTGAATCCCCAGTCATTGGCCTCAAGTTGCCGGATGAATGACGGCATCGGCACATAAGTCGGCTCGGCGTGATCGTCAATTTTGCCGGTACCCAGCGTACCCATCAAGGCATCCCCTATGGTGTAGACACGTCCCGCCGCCGTGAGGAAAGCGTTCATCGTCTCGTTTACAATGATTTCTTCCTCGAGTATTCCGATTCTGAGTTTATTCCGATTTTATCAAACTGGAGCCGGAAACGCAAGACAAATTCTTGTATTTCCGGCTAAAGCAAATAATAACTCGGAATAATATTTATGTCAATC
>JAISWK010000150.1 GCA_031270805.1 Gracilibacteraceae bacterium | reverse complement strand
TACCAACAGCTCGGAGACTCGCTGGGTATGTCTCTCGTAATCCGCCCGTTGGTTTTCGGGACGATTGCCATCGTCCCCTACGGCAATACCGCCCGATTCGGCGTATACGGGACGATTGCCATCGTCCCCTACGCTCTCCCAATTGTGAATTGTGAATTGTGAACCACCCCGCCGCTTCGCGGCACCCCTCCAAAGGAGGGGAATCCCTAATCCCTCTCCCAACTGTGAACTTTGAACTTTGAACTGTGAACTGCTCAACCGGTTCGGCATTTTGCCGGCTCTGCGGTCGACCGGCGGATCACCAGTCTGGGTCTGTACAAATAGCCTTTTTCATTTTGGGTGCCGCCTCGGATCATTTCCAACAGCAAGGCGGCGGCTTTTTCGCCCAGCTTCTGTTTCGGGTGGGTGACGGAGGTCAGCGGGACCTCGCAGCGCTCCGCGAGGCTGCTGTCGTCAATACCGGCGACGGAAAGGCCGTCCGGCACGAGGATACCCTCTTTTTTGCAAAAATCCACCAGGGCCGCCGCCAGCTTGTCGTTATAGCACAGCACGGCCGTGGCGCCGGACAGCAGCGATAACACCCGTTCCTTGGAAACCGTAAATAGCGAATCCCACTCGTCTGTGGAAAACCACAGGATCCGCCCCTCGGACAGCGGCAGGTGATGGGCCATCAAAGCGTCGAGGTAGCCTTTGTAGCGCAGCTGCCCCTGATAATCGTCAAACACCAGGAGAGCGGCCACTTTCTCATGGCCGAGGGAAATCAGGTGTTCGGCGGCGATCCGCCCGGCTTCCTTGTCGTCCATGGCGATCAGGGGGAAATCCATTTGCGGGTACTTTGCGTTAAAGAAAATCAAAGGTATGCCCCGGGCGCGTATTTCATCGTAGAGGGCGGTGTTGGGGTTGGGCAGCCCGCTTTTGCAGGGCTCCACTATCAGCCCGTCTATTTCCTGGGCCAGCATTGCCTGCAGCGCGCGGGTTTCTTCCGCCACATGATTATGGGTCGCGGCCAGCTGCATAGCCACGTCATTTTTCGCCAGCTCGCTCTCGATCCCCGTCACAATGCTGGGGAAAATGTAGTCGCTGAAATAAGTGGCGATAACGCCCACCGTGGGCATTATCCTGACCCTTTGCTGCTTGGTTGTCTGCACGAAGGTGCCGCTGCCGCGCCTTTTTGTCAAGACATTTTGCCGCTCCAATACGGCCAGAGCCTGCCGCACCGTCTGGCGGCTGACATTGTGTATCCGGCAAAGCTCCGTTTCCGAATAAAATCTATCGCCGGCCGCCAGAGCGTTATCTTCAATGTACCGCTTGGCCCAGGCGGCTATAGCGCGATATTTATAATTATCCATACGCGCCTCCTTACAGTAGCATGTCTGTATTATAAAACACTTTGTAAAGCTTGTCAATACAATTTGTAAAATATTCGTCAACTTGTATCAAGAATTTTCAAATAAATGTTGACTTGTACGTATAAGTTGTGTTATAATTTTGGCGTCAGCTTCAGAGGAACAGGAAAGCGAAAGCTTACCCAAAAAAAGAGGAGGATACACAATGAAAAGGATCTTATGTCTGGTCATGGTATTGCTGCTGTGCGCACTGACGCTTGCCGGGTGCGGTGGCGGGGCGGGCAATACCCCCGGCGGCGCGGACACGGCGCCGCCGGCAGCCACGGAAGAGGCTATCAATATCAAGGTAGGTATCGTCAACAACCCGCCGTCCGAATCCGGTTACCGCGAGGCCAACGTGAAGGACTTTGAGTCCGTGTTTACCGCAGCCAACGGCTATGCGGTGCAAACTTTCTACAGCCTCAAAAACGACGAACAGCTGAACGCGGCCAAACAGTTTATTACCGACGGCGTAGACTACCTGCTTATCTCAGCCGCCGCCACCGACGGCTGGGATAGCGTCCTCCAGGCGGCCAAAGAGACCGGGATCAAGGTATTTTTGTTTGACCGGATGCTTAACACCTCCGAGGATCTTTACGAAGCCGCAGTAGTCTCGGATATGGCGAAAGAAGGGGAGACCGCCGTCAAATGGCTGAAAGACCAGAATCTCCCTGAGTATAACGTCATTCACATTCAGGGCGCCATGGGCTCCGACGCGCAAATCGGGCGCACGGCGGCGCTGGACGCGGAGTTTGCGGCGGGCACGATGAAAAAGGTTACGCAGCAGACGGCGACCTGGGACGAGGCGGCGGCCAAGCAAATCGTGGAATCTGTTGTCAACTCCGGGGAAACGTTTAACGTCATCTACGCCGAAAACGACGGGATGGCCAAGGGCGCGGTGGCCGCTCTCGACGAGGCCGGCATCACCCACGGCGTAGGCAAGGATGTGATCATCATGGGCTTTGACTGTAACAAATGGGCGCTGCGCGAACTCCTGGCGAAAAATTGGAACTATGACGGCCAATGCAGCCCTTTCCAGGCGCAAGTAATTTCCGATATGATCGGGACACTGGAATCCGGCGGGACGCTGCCGGGCAAGAAAATTATCTCCGAAGAAAAAGGTTTTGACGCGGCGACGATTACGCAAGCGGATATTGATACCTACGGTCTGGGCGAATAGCGGCAACGGCAAGGCGGGCGGCGCGGGGATCAACGCGCCGCCTTTCCAAACAGGAGGTTTGTGATGAAAACTATTCTGGAGATGCGCAATATCGCGAAATATTTCACCGGCGTCTGCGCCCTGCACAACGTGGATTTTACGCTCCGCGCCGGGGAAATCCACGCGCTGATGGGCGAAAACGGCGCGGGCAAATCAACCCTGATCAAGGTGTTGACAGGCGTTTATGCCAAGGATGGCGGCGAAATCAGCTTTGAGGGTCAGTCCGTGACGATCCGGTCGCCCCAGGAAGCCCAAAACATCGGGATCAGCACGGTGTATCAGGAGATAAGCCTTTGCCCGAATTTGACTGTGGCGGAAAACATGTACATAGGGCGCGGGAAACAAAGCACGGTAAACTGGCGCGCTATGGAACGGAACGCGGCGGCGATTCTGGAGCGCCTCAGTATTCCCGCCAGGGCGAAACAGCAGCTGGCAAACTGTTCGCTTGCCGTCCAGCAGATGGTGGCCATAGCTCGCGCCGTGGATATGGAATGTAAAGCCCTGGTTCTCGACGAACCCACATCCTCGCTGGACGAGCAGGAAACGGCCAAGCTGTTCGAGCTGATGCGGAATCTCAGGGATAAAGGCGTAGGCATCGTCTTCGTTACCCATTTTCTGGAGCAGGTGTATCAGATTTGCGACAGAATCACGGTTTTGCGCAACGGCGAATTGGTGGGAGAGTACGGGATTAAGGAGCTGCCGCGGGTGCAGCTTGTTGCAAAAATGATGGGCAAGGAGCTGGATGAAGCGGCGGCGATCCGCCATGACGAGCGGGAAAACAGCGACGGCGCCGTGGTTTATGAAGCCGCCGGGCTCTCGAGCCTGAACTGTGTCATGCCCTTTGATTTCTCAATCAAAAAGGGCGAGGTGAACGGCTTTACCGGGCTTTTGGGTTCGGGCCGGAGCGAGAGCGTCCGGGCGGTTTTCGGCGCGGACAGGATCACGGGGGGCAAGGTTAAGGTAAACGACAGAAGCGTGAAAATCACGAAACCCATTCACGCCATGCGGCAGGGTTTAGGATATCTGCCGGAGAACCGCAAGTCCGATGGCATCATTGCCGACTTGTCCGTGCGGGACAACATAATATTGGCGCTTCAAGTCCTGAAAGGTTTTTTCAGGCCGTTTTCCAAAGCGGAGGCGGAAAAGCTGGCGGACGAGTACATTAAAGCCCTGGGCATCAAAACCGCTTCTGCGGATACCCCGATCAAGTCCCTGTCGGGAGGCAATCAGCAGAAGGTTATTTTCGCCCGCTGGCTGTTGACTCACCCCAAGTACTTGATATTGGACGAACCGACCCGCGGCATAGACGTCGGCACGAAACTGGAAATTCAGAAAATTGTGCTGAAACTGGCGCGGGAGGGCGTTTGCGTAACCTTTATTTCCTCGGAAATAGAGGAAATGCTGCGCACTTGCTCCAGACTGATCGTCATGCGCGACCGGAAGATAGTGGGCGAGCTGCGGGGGAGCGAGATGACGCAGGACAATATCATGAGAACCATTGCGGGGGAGGCGGGATGAGATGAAAAAACGCGAGTTTTCCCTGGTCCATCTTATCGTGCCGCTGCTGGCGCTTTTCCTGCTGGTGATATTCAATTTGTTCAGGGATCCGGCTTTTTTCTCCGTGAAGTTGCTGGTAAACAACGACGGCAACTACGTCCTGTCGGGAAATCTCATCAGTATCCTCAACGGCGCTTCGGAGCTGGCGATCATAGCCCTGGGCATGACCATCGTAACCGCCGCTACGGGCGGGCAGGATATCAGTGTCGGCGCCGCGGCGGCGATAGCCGGCAGCGTCTTCGTCAAAATTTTGCGGGGCGGCGACGTTAGCCCGCCGCTGATCCTCGCGGCTTTTCTGGCCTGCTGCGCCGTCGCCATGCTGTTTGGCGCCTTTAACGGTTCCCTGGTGGCCCTGTTTAGGATCCAGCCGATGATCGCGACCTTGATCTTGTTCACGGCGGGGCGGTCGATCGCCTATTGGATCAATGGCGGGGCGACGCCCACGGTGTCCGGCCCCTGGATCGGGTATCTGGGGGGCTTTATACCGGGTGTGCCCATCCCTACGCCGGTGTTTATCGTCGTCATTTGCGGCGCCCTATTCGCTCTGGCGCTTAAATTTACCGCTCTCCGCCTATATACGCAGGCGGTCGGCATCAACGAAGGATCCGCGCGCTTAAACGGTATCGATACCGCTTGGATCAAAACCCTCAGCTTCATTATCCTCGGACTCTGCGTCGCCGTGGCCGGCGTCGTCCGCGTTTGCCGGCTGGGGCTGATCAATCACGAAACCATTCTGCTGGATATTGAAATGGACGCGATCCTGGCGGTGGCCATCGGCGGCAACGCTCTCAGCGGCGGCAAATTCAGCCTGATCGGCTCAGTGGTGGGCGCGTATATTATCCAGGCCCTGACCACTACCCTGTACGCCATGAAGGTACCGTCAACCGCCGTCAAATCCTACAAGGCTCTTGTGATCATCGCCCTGGTGACCATAGGTTCGCCGGTCGTGAAAAAGTACGCCGCAATTTGGTTCGGCAAATTGATGAAAAGTCAGCCCCGGAAAGAGGAGGTGGCCTGAACTTGCTGCGATCAAAGAAACGCGAGCCCATAACTGACGCCGGATTGCTTCTGGCCATAACCGCAGGCACGTTTTTTGGAATGTACGCCTTGGCGATGGCGGTCTGGGGCGGCGGTTTTCTTAACCCCCAGCAGTTCCTGGATATATTCAATAATAACGCCGCGCTGATTATTGTTTCGGTCGGGCTCAGCGTCGTGATGGTGGCGGGGGGCATTGATATTTCCGTAGGCGGCATTATCGCCCTTGTCACCATGTCCTGCGTGGTTTGCCTGGATGATGGGGGGTTCGGGGTTTGGGGCGCCCTGGGCCTGGCCTTAGGCATCGGCGCGGCCTTCGGCTTGATTCAGGGCTTGCTGATTGCCTACTTGGAAATTCAGCCCTTTATCGTCACCCTGGCGGGGATGTTTTTTGCCAAGGGCCTGACGACCGTCGTCAGCGCGACGCCGCGAACCTCGGCCAACGAGGCGTTTTTGGCCTTGAAGGATCTGCGCCTGAAGCTTCCCGGGCTGGGCTCTTACGGAAAATCCGGCAATTTCATCCCGGCAAGTATCGAACCCGGGGCCGTCGTCGCGTTGCTGACGGTGCTGCTTATTTTTATTGTCTTGCGCTGGACTGTCTTTGGGCGCGGGCTGTACGCCATAGGCGGCAGCAATCAGAGCGCGCTGATGCTGGGAATCAATATTAAGCGCTCCAGATTTTTTTCTTATCTGCTGTGCGGG
>JAISWK010000051.1 GCA_031270805.1 Gracilibacteraceae bacterium | reverse complement strand
CGCTTCCCGTGACCAGTTTATAAACCAAATCTGTCTTGTCCACATAAAGATAATTCTCTGTCCGGAGTTTTTCAAAATCCTGAACCCCTATCGGCAGTCTGCGCATACTTTCGCCCCCTTTCACCCTTCGAGTATATCATAACCGCCCCGGAGATTCAACAGCCCTTACTCAAGTCTTCTTCCGTCGCAGCGGGGGCGTCTATACAATGCACAATGCACAATGCACAATGCACAATTGGGAGAGCGTAGGGGACGATGGCAATCGTCCCGAAACCCAACGGGCGGATTGCCATCCGCCCCTACGATGTCCTGGGTTGCTGTCAATGCTTTTTCACACAGTCTGGCGGCAACCATTTTGTTATGTTATGTACCCCGCTGCTTCCGGCGCAGCGGGTGCGGCTGTCGTCAAATCCTGCGGCGCAGAACCGGGCGTTATTTTTTCGCAAAAATCGTGCCCCTCTTGAACGGTGAATCGGGAAAAGCGAATTTCATGAGCAGAAAATACGAGAGACCGGCGACCGTGAGCCCGATGATCCAGGCCAGTTGCACGAGCAGGAAAGCCGCGCCGGCGCCCAGGAACATGGCGATGAGGGCGCAGGGATTGAATCCGGCGAACGGACCGTCGTCCAGGTACAGATCTTCGATATTTACCTTCTGCCGGCGCAGGATATAGTATTCCACGAGCAGAATCGACACGATCGGACCCAGGAAAGCGGAATAGATCAGGATGAACATGCTGAGACCCTCGGCGGATGAATCCTGGACGAGTACCCAGGGAAACGTGGCCAGCGGCAGGATACCGGCGACGACCACCGCTGGTTTATACTTCAGCTTTGTCAGGAGCGTGATGACATAGGTCGGCGGAATGATATTGGCCACCATGTTGACGGCCACGGCGCCCAGCACGATAAACGCCGAGACAAACACTGTGATGTACGGGTTATCTACGACCAGGGCAAAGGCTTTGACCGGATTGGAGATATCCGTGGCCGCAGCCAGCATCGCGCCGATGCAAAGCACGAAACCGTAAGCGATGAAAATCGGGGAAAAATAGAGGAAGCCGCGGCGGGAATCCCGGATGCCGGGGCGCAGTTCGCGGGAGTAATCGGCGGCGCTCAGGAAGATCGCCGCGTAATTGCCCATGAAAACCATGATGAAGGCGAAAAAGGGCAGGCCCCACGAGCCTTCGGCCCGCACCCATTTTGCCGCGATGACCTCGCCGTGGGCGGAAAGCAGAACGCCAAAAACATAGATAAGTGCGGCGACAATGACCACGGAGGTAAGAGTCTCCACCCATTTGATCGAATGGAATCCATAAAGGGACAGAAAAATCTGCAGCACTTGCAGCACAATAAAGCAAAGGAAAATATTGTCAAAAGAGCCGCCGGAGAGGATTTTCGCTATTTCGTTCAGCGCCGTGCCGCCGATCCAGCTCTGGAAACCGTACCAGATCAGGGCGGGAATACCGCGTAAAAGCGAAGATATGACCGACCCCTTGACGCCGAAAGAGAGGCGCAATTGTACGACGTACGGAATGCCGGTGCGATAGCCCAGGCGGTCGTTCAGGGCGAAAACCACGGAAATGATGGCGATGGCGACGACTGCGGCCGCAAAAGTCTGCCAGATATTCAGCGTGGCGACCCCGGCCACCACCAGGCTGGCGCCTAAGGTCATGTTGCCCAGGTTGATCCCGTCGCCGATCCACATGAACATATAAGGGACGGGGCCGAGAGTCCGGCTGCTTTCCGTTTTCGGCCGCAGGGACTCGTCCAGGCTGCCGGCTGCCGGTTGGATTTTTTCCTCCGCGAGAGATGCCATGATCGTAAACCCCTTTCTTTTTTAGACAACAGGGCGCAGTAAACGTCCGGCCGGTTCTCCGACCATGCGGCCGTCCCGAAAGACCGTCCGCCCCCTGAGCCAGGTGCGCGTCACGGCCCCTCGGAAACGGCGTCCCGCGTACGGGCTGACCTGATGTTTATAAAAGAGGTCGCCCGGCGCCAGCGTATAAGCGCGATCCAGATCCACCAGCGCCAGATCGGCGTCAAAACCGGGGGCGATCCGTCCTTTGCCGGGCAGGGCGAAAATATCGGCGGCGTTGCTCGCCGTCAGGGCGGCAATAGCCCGCAGTCCCACCCGCCGCTCATGCCAGGCGTGGGTCAGCAGCGCGGGCAGAGTACTCTGGCACCCGGCGATGCCGCCCCAGGCCCGGAGAAAATCCCCTTCTTTCAACTTAGGGTCGCTGGGCGAATGATCGGAGGAGACAAAGGCGATTTCACCGGTCAGGAGCCGGGCCCACATTTTGGCCCGATTGGCCTCATCGCGGATGGGCGGCGAGCATTTGGCCGCGGCGCCCAGACGAACAACGTCTTCCTCCGTGAAAATGAGGTAGTGGCCGATCGTTTCGCAGTAAACGTCCACCCCTTTTTCCCGCGCCGCAGTCACAAGGTCGATCGCCTCCGCCGTACTCACATGGGCGATAATCAGGCGGCAGCCGGTTTCTTCCGCCAGAGCCAGCGTCCGGGCCACGCTCTCGATTTCCGTGAGCGGCGGCCGCGTCGCGCCGTACTCGCGGGCGGAAACGCGGTTCTCCGCTTTGGCCTGCTCCGTCAGCGCCTGGGTAATTTCGGCGTTTTCACAATGCACCATCAGGGGAAGACCCAGTTTGGCAATTTTTTCCATGCCGCGTAGCATGGTGTAATCGTCCGCCCGCCCGAACTCGTCGATCCCGCTGAAGCAAGCAAAAGCCTTATAGCCGGCGACGCCGCATTCCGCCAATTCCTCCAGCTTATCCAGATTTTGCGGGGTCAGGCCGCCCCAAAAAGCGTAATCCACGAACGAATCCTGGGCGGCTACGGCTGCTTTGGCCCGGAAAGCCGCCGCGTTCAGCGTACAGGGACTGCAATTGAGCGGCATGTCCAAATACGACGCGGCTCCGCCGGCCGCCAACGCACTGCTGCCGCTGCGGATGGTTTCCCATTCTGTGCGCCCCGGATCGTCGAAATGAACATGGGCGTCAACGCAGGCGGGGAACACATGCAGACCGGCGGCATCGGCCGTTTCGGCGCCGGAACCGGGGATCTCCGGCTCCACGGCGACTATTTTTCCGGCGCAGACCCCGATATCCGCCGTCCGGACACCGTCCGGCCCGACGACCTGCCCGCCCCGCACGATCAAATCATACTGATGACCCATTATTTCCTCCTTTCCGGGCGGACAAACCGGCCCTGAGGCGCGGACACGATTTTTCCGTCCAGGAACACGGTTCGCCCTCTCAGCATCGTCCGCCGCACCGCGCCCCGGAAAGCATATCCGGTGTAAAGGCTGACCTGATGCTTGTAAAGCAGATCCTCGGCGCGTAAAGTAAACTCCCGCCCCAAATCCACGAAGGCGAAATCAGCATCGTAACCGACGGCGATTCGCCCTTTGCCGGGCAGACGAAAAAGCTCACCGGCGTTGCCCGCGAGCAGGCGAGTCAGAGCAGGCAGGCCCAGGGCCCGTTCAGCGCAGCCGAAAGTGAGCATGAGCGGGAGCGTGGACTGACAGGCGGTGATGCCGCCCCAGGCCTGAAGGAAAGGGCCCTCCTTCAGAGACGGTTCGCAGGGGGAGTGATCGGAGGAAATAAAAGCGATTTCCCCCGACAGAATTTTGGCCCAGAGCCGGGTCTGGTTCTCCCGGTTCCGGATGGGCGGTGAACATTTAGCGGCCGCGCCCAGCCTCTCCACATCGTCTTCATTAAAAGCCAGGTAATGTCCGATCGTCTCGCAGTGGATATCTACGCCCCGCGCCCGGGCTTCCGTGACGAGCGTGACCGCGCGGGCCGTGCTTACATGGGCGATAAAAACCCGGCAGCCGGTCTCGCCGGCGAAATGGATGAGACGTCCCACATTCTCCGTCTCGGTGATGATCGGGCGGGAGGCGAAATAATCCCGGGCCCTCAGGCGTCCGGCCGCCGTGAATTCTTCGGTCAGTCCCCGCGTGATCTCGGCGTTTTCCGCGTGAACCATCAGCGGCAGGTCCAGCGCGGCCAGTTTTTTCATGCCGGCGTACAGGGTGTAGTCGTCGGCCCGGTCGATACCGCCCACGCCGGTAAAACAGGCGAAGGCTTTGAATCCTACGGCGCCGGCTTCGGCAAGTGCTTCCAGTTTATCCAGGCTGTAAGGGGTGAGGCCGGCCCACAGAGCGAAATCGGTGCGGGCGTCTTTGGCGGCGACGGCCAGTTTGGCCGCGAAGGCTTCGGGGTCACAAGTGGTGGGAAACGAGTTCAGCGGCATATCAATAAATACCGTCCCGCCACCGGCGGCAAAGGCGGTGCTGCCGTCCGCCACGGTTTCCCATTCCGACCGGCCCGGTTCATCAAAATGAACATGAGCGTCAACGACGCCCGGCAGCACATGCAATCCGGCGGCATCGACAGTCTCCGCCGCCGGTTCCGTGATATTTTCCCGCAAACAGGCGATTTTTCCGTCCCCGACCGCGATATCCAAGCGGACCGGGCCATTGTCCAGGACTACTTCCGCGTTTTTGATGAGCAAATCGTAAGACATATTCGATCCTCCCCGTCGATTACTTCCGCTGTGCAAAAACTTACCGCTGCCCTCCCTTTATAAATTATTTGCCCCATTGGTTGACCAGTTTTTTATTTTCACCAGTATAACAGGGACGGGAAGAAAAAGCAAGCGGCAGCGAAAATTTTATTTTTCGGCTTGACAGGCTTCCCCTTTTCCGCTAATATGAATGTAAAAATTGGCTGACCGGAAAAACAAAATCCGGAACAATGGCCGGCAGAGGGAAAGGGGTGAAATTGTGGATTTACAGCGCTCGACCGAACGCATCCAAGAGTGTCTGGAAAAAATTTCTTTGTTCACGGCGACGCCGGGGGAAGGGACGACGCGTCTGCCTTTCAGCAAGGAGGCCAGGCAGACGGCGGAATATCTCAAAACCACAATGGGCCATATCGGGTTGGAGACGCGCGAAGACGCCGCCGGCAATATCATCGGGCGCCTGGCCGGCCGGAATCCCTCGGATCCGGTGGTCATCATCGCTTCGCATTTCGATTCGGTGAAGTTCGGCGGCGGTTTCGACGGTATCGCCGGGGTAGCCGTCGGGGTGGAAGTCGTGCGCCTGCTGCGGGATAGGGGGCTGATCCTCCGCCATCCCCTTGAGGTAATCGCCACGAACGACGAGGAGGGCGTGCGATACGGCGGCGGGTATTTCGGCACGAAGGCCATGCTGGGCGAGATCAGCGCGGAGTATCTGCAGACCAACCGGGACGCGGACGGCATGACCGTTGGCGAGGCCATGCGGGCCTATGGACTCGACCCGGACCGCATCGGGGAGGCCCGGCGGGAGGCGGCGCACGTAGCGGCTTTTATCGAAGCCCATATAGAGCAAGGGCCGGTACTCGACACGGGCGGGTGGGATATCGGTTTGGTGGAGGATATCGTCGGCATAAAACGCTTCATGGTCACAGTGACCGGCCGGGCGGATCACGCGGGCGCCACGCCGATGCCGATGCGCCTCGACGCTTTGGCCGGGGCCGCGCGCGTCGTCTGCGCTCTGCGGGAATGGGCCGCGGCGGAGGGCGAAGGCACGGTGGCGACGGTAGGTTTTATGCGGGTCGAGCCGGGCGCGGTCAATGTTGTGCCGCGCGAGGCCTGTTTTTCCGTCGATATCCGCTCCCGCTCGCCGGAGACGCTGGAAGGCCTGACCGGGCGGCTGGAGGCGGAGCTGCGCCTTATCAATACTACGGGTCTGCGTTGTCAGTCGGAAAAAAAGCTGGATGTGCAGCCGGCGGCCATGAACAGAGCGCTGATGGCCCAATTGGCCCAAAGTTGCGATGATCTGGGCTTTTCTTCGCTGCGGCTGTCCAGCGGCGCCGGGCATGACGCGCTGCAAGTCGCCCCGCATATGCCGGCAGCCATGCTGTTCGTGCCGAGCAGGGGCGGGCGCAGCCACTGTCCCGAGGAGTGGACTGATTATGTTCATTTGGCCCGGGCGGCCCATGTACTCTGCGATACGGTGCAAAAACTCTTCTGAGTCAAACGTAGCGCTGCCCGGCCAGATGCAGGTGGGTGCGCATGGCCTCGCGGGCGACCTGCGGCTCGGCGGCGGCGATGGCTTGGTAGACGGCGGAATGTTCGGCATGGATAGCGAAAAGATCCTCGCGGGAGGTCATGCCGCGCCGGCTGTAATAGCCGGAGATCTTGCGGATGGTGGACAAAAGCTGCAAGGCCGTCCTGTTTTGGGCGGCGCAAGCGATAGCTAGGTGAAAGTCCATATCCGCTTCGAGGAAATCCGCCTTGTTCGCGGACTGCCCGGCGATGGTCATACGGCCGATCAACTGTTCCAGGGCGGCCAGATCCGCAGTCGTGCGGCGCAGAGCCGCCAGGTGCGCGGCCTCGCACTCCAGGGTCGTCCGGACTTCAAGGATATCGTGCCGCGAATGTTCGCCGATGAGCAGGTTCCAGGCCAGGGAAGAGTCAAAAAAATCCGTGTGCCGGGCGGCGACGAACGTACCCTGGCCCGGCCGGATATCGAGAAGTCCGATCACGGCCAGCACCCGCAGGGCTTCGCGTAATGTGGAACGGCCGATGCGGAGCGTTCCGGCCAATTCCCGCTCCGCCGGCAAACGGCTGCCGGGCCGGAGTTGTCCTTCCAGCAGACGGGAAGTCAGGTATTCCGACAGCATTTTTACGACTTCCTCCGTGATATTGGCCGGTTTATCCGCAGCCGGCGCATCCTCCGCTCGGCCCATGTCCAGACCGTGCCGCTGGATAAAATCCGCTGTCCGCGCGGCAAAATCCTCCGGTCCCTCCGCTAGTTCCGCCCGCTCCACGCCGTATTCGCGGCAAAAAAACCCCAAGGCGCGCCTGGCCTCGCCGCCGAGTCCGTTTTCCAGCAGGGAGAGGCGGGAAACGGATAGGAAATTTTTGCCAGCGGAGTCGGTGAAAAAACAGCGGATGAACTCTTTTTGCGTCTTTTTGAGGAAGCGGCGCAGGTATTTCAAGTTTTCAAACTCATGCATGGATAATCTCCGTTCAGCCGTTTCTCTGCCCGGCGGGAACAATAAGCCTGTTTACGCAGTATTTTACCATATCCGCCCGGCGGCGTCCATATTTTCAGACCGGCCGGCAAAAACGCCGCTCCCGGCGCGGCCCGGCGGAGTGGCGGCCATATATTTTTTAAGAAGCGAGGAAGCCGAATGATCAGAAAAGAGGCTCAAATGCCCGTCAGTTATGAGGAAAGGCTGAAAAACGGCGTCGGCGTCGTCCGTCTCAGCCATATTTTGGAAGTAGAGCGCGCTTATGGCGCCGGCCGGCTATTCGCCGTCAGCAGTATTCCGCCGGGCGGCAGTATCGGCCGCCACCGGCATGAAGGTGATTTCGAGATCTATTATATCCTGAGAGGAAGCGCCCTCGTCACGGACGGCGACGGGGCCGAGGACACGCTGGGCCCGGGCGACAGCATGGTTTGTTTTGACGGGGACGAACACAGCATAGCCAACGCCGGCGACAGCGACCTGGAATACATCGCTTTTATTTTGTACAGCCAAAACGGGATCGCCGCGCGGAAGCGGGACGAAGGCGGGGCCCGGACGGCGGAAAGGGAAAACAATGAGTAATATGCCGGAAATTCTGACATCACGCGCCGTGGTTCGCCCCGGTTCCTACGCGGTCATCCCGGCCGCCGGACTTGTCAACAATGTCGTACCCGGTCTGGAAAAATGCCGCGTGAGCATCGTCGCCTCGCCCAAGCTCGGGGCGGGTTTCGTCCAGTACGTCCTCGAGGCGGAGACTGGCGGCGGCGCGCTCCGGCCGTTTGCGGCCGAACCCGGGATCGAGAGTTTCCTTTACTGCCTGGAGGGGGAGGGCGTCATGGCTGCGGCCGGTGGCGAGCAAGCCCTCGGCCCGGGCAGTTACGCTTTTGCCCCGGCCGGCGCCGGACTGGAATTTCGCAATACGGGGGAGGGCAAACTCAAGTTGCTCCTGTACAAACAGCGTTACACCCCGCTGACGGGACATGCCGCCCGGCCGATCACGGGCGAGGCCGAATCCATCCCGTTTCGCGTTTACGAAGGATTAGCGCAGGTGCTGATCAAGGATTTGCTGCCAGCGGAACTGGGCTTTGACCTGAATTTTCATATTTTAAGTTTCCGGCCGGGCGGCGGCCACCCGTTCGTCGAGACGCATGTCCAGGAACACGGGGCTTACGTACTCTCCGGCGCGGGTTGCTACTACCTGAACGATAATTGGAGCATGGTCAAAAAGAACGATTTCATCTGGTTCGGTCCCTATTGCCCCCAGGCGGCCTACGGCGCCGGCGCTGAGGATTTTGCTTACATTTATTCTAAAGACTGCAATCGGGATGCGGCGCTGTAATCGTGCGGGCCCACTCAAGAACCGCCTCCTTGAAGGTCAACGCGCAGTGGCTTCCCTGAATTTTTTTGTAATAATATTTTATATCTATTAGTCCTGAATTTTATAAATCATTACATGCCTTCTTGTTCCAGCCATTTTTATATATTTAAAACCCATTTCTTCAAATGTTTTAACAAAACCCATAAATCTATAGCTTGGAGACCCTTCTTCAACGGGATATGCCTCTATATATTCGGCTCCGTTTTCTTTGGCATAATTTTTTGCGCTTTCAATTAAAAATTTCATAAGCCCTTGTTTCCTGTATTCTTTTTTTATATAAAAACAAGTAATTGACCAAACGTTTTTTAAATTTTCATCGCCACCAAGCCGTTGATGCGTTTCTTTGGGGGCAATTGAACACCAGGCAACAGCTTCATTTTCAGAATATCCTAATATGCCAATGGGTGTATTTGACCAAACCCGTTGTTTTATAAATTCTTTTCTACAAGATGAATTATTTTGTTTCAATTCATCTTTTGTCATGCGCCATACCATACACCAGCAATAACTAGGCCCACCTTTTGACTGAAATAATGATTCAAAATCCTCCCAATTGCTTTTATCAACAGGTTTGATTATAATATTTTCTTGATTTATCATATATTTTATATACTCCAATTGTTTTTTGATTTTTACAATAAATTTCAAAAAATTGCACATAATGTTCCGGCTGTTTGCGACGTTTTGCCAGCTCAAATAAGGGCTTTGCGTGGCAAAGACCAGGCTGCAAAAATGTGTCGGAGCAACTTTTTATATCTTTAATTTCTATGCTAAAAATTTTGGCGGTAATGCTTCATAGCCCATGGCCATTACAGCCTGATTGATTGTTTGCAGTCCATTTGTCACCAATATTTTTGATACTCCATGTGCCAGTATCCTACCATTCTCATCTTTTATTGTCCCCTCAGAAAAACATATTGTTCG
>JAISWK010000004.1 GCA_031270805.1 Gracilibacteraceae bacterium | reverse complement strand
CGGCAAGCCACAAATAGTATTGCGCCGTTTTCGGCAAGCGGTTTCGCAGTATCGGTTTGAGGGCGAAAAGCGCGACGGCGATTACGCTGCCTGTTGTCGTCATTACAACAAGCAGTTTCAATATTTCGTTAATGTTATTCCACATCACGAACCGCCCTCCACCTTAAAAAGCTCTCGCAGTTCTGCGATGTCCGCATCGGACAGCTTGCCGCCCCGGCGAAGCGCGGCGACCATTTTCACCGCGCTGCCGTCAAAGACCTTGCCGAGCATAGACTCGCTCTCGTCAAGCTGATACTCCTGCTCCGTGACTGTGGCTATGTAATGCGCCACGTCGCCGCGACGGTCATAGCCCGGCACTTCCTCGATGATGCCTTTGTCGCGCAGACGAACCATCAGCGTCTGTATGGTGGTCTTCTTCCAGCCCACCGTCTTTTCAAGTTCTCGCAGGTCTGAGAATGTCAGAACGCGCTTCTCGCGCCAAAATACCCTCATTACCGCAAGTTCTGAGTCCGTTATCTTTCGGTTCATTTAATCAAGCCCTCCCAAAGCAAAGTTTCTACGCAGACATACTACACCATTAGGACGAACTTGTCAAGTAGTTTTCTCGAGGAAAGTTTCTGATGAAAGTTGCTGAAACTATTAGGCGGCACAGATTTCTACGCCGCCTTTGCCAATTACGACACGGAAACATACCCGATTTCACTCACGAGCCATTTCGTAAAGTATATCTCGATTATGTTCAGATACTTTATAAACACCTTCATACGGTACCCAAAGCAGACTTGATTTCTGTTTCGGCAACTCGTCATACAAGTAATATTTTCTCCAACTGCTGTTTTTACCGAAAATTTCAATCAGCAGATAACTCTCGTCAGACGGAGCGTCATCGTCTGCACGATTGCTGATTTTATCTGCCGATTTAGTCGTATATCGAGGAACAACGCTGATAAGGAACTGTCGATAAATAACTTGTGCAGTTGGCGCAGCAATTTTGTACTCCGGCAAGGCGCCAGGTTCCGCTAATACTGGCTGTATTTGCGGGTTCTGGCAACGCAGCCAGAGTGCAAAAGGGCAAGTCAAATGTATAAGTTATTTGAGGACAGTTCCTAAGGGAGGTAACGAAATGGGTAAACTGTTGGACGCGGTAATGGATCGCATTAATCGCAAGGAAAGAGGGTTCGGGCTGTATGATCTGGAGTGGACGCCATTCCGAGTGGCGCGACATGCCGGGGAGACATTTGAAGAGTTCCATAGATGAAATAGAGCCTCTCCTGGCGGCGCACTATGACCGGTGGTCTGAATATTTCACGGGGTGCTGAAATGCGAATAACACGCCAGCTTCGGCTTCGGCTGCTCCGGCCCTCGCGCCGGGGAGCCTGGCGCACTTGGTGAAAGACGCGAAATGGGATGAGACTAAGCTGGCGTTCGGAATGGGACTGGGAAGAGCCCTTCAGAGGCGTACAGTTGCCTCCAAGTCAGCAGTCGGGGTAATATCAGGCAGATGTTCGACAGCAGAACGGCAGAACAGATGAAAGATGAATCCGCGCCCGATGGCGACGGAAATCGGAAAAACGATAGAAAGGTTGTATGACGAATGGACAAAGAACTCGTAAGGCGCGCCAGAGCGCTTGATTTCACCGATGAGGACATAGAAGTCATGACAACGAAATTGGATGGTGGATGAGCCGGACGATGAGCCGGACGATGAGGGATGAGCCATGAAAGAGCGGTATTAGTCATTATACAGCAAAGGCGGCCTGGGATCCGGCCAGCTGGCAGGGAAATGATCCGGGATTCCGCTTTCCGGGGCAGTGAAGGAGGGAATGGGACATGGTGAGTCGTGAGGTATCTCAATAAATGGCAGGGAGGAGTTTCAGGAGTTTCAGATGCCTGGTTAAATAAAAAAAGTCTATACAATTTGTGCATGGCCTGATATAATTTAGGCAAAGTAGATGGACGACGCGAGAATACTGGGTGCGGTAAAATTATTACGAGGAGGATGGCAATGGAAACGTATCAACAGTACATTAACGGGGCATTTGTCAACGCACATTCAGGTGATTGGATCGAAGTGGAAAACCCTTTCACTGGTCAAATTACCGCCCGCGTTCCCAAAGGCGATGAGCGGGACGCCGCTGACGCCCTTGAGGCGGCCAAATCAGCTCAAGCGGCATGGTCGCGCCAAACTCCGTCCGTGCGCGCGGTATATTTGAAACAGATGGCCGCGCTGATTCGGGCGAACAGAGTGGAACTGGCCCGGATTCTGGTCGCTGAACAGGCAAAAATCCTTCCCCTGGCTCAAGTGGAGATAGACGTCACCGCCGACTATTTTGACTATTACGCCGGCTGGGCCAGAATTTATGAGGGCGAAATCATCAACAGCGACCGGCCAAACGAAAACATTTTCTTGTTCCTCAAGCCGATCGGCGTTGTGGCGGGCATCTGCCCCTGGAATTTCCCATTTTTTGTCATGGCGCGCAAGGTAGCGCCGGCGCTTTTGACCGGTTGCGCTATTGTGCTTAAACCAAGCAGTTTAACCCCAAATACAACATTCGCTTTCGCCAAGCTGGTTGCGTCTTTGGATCTGCCGAAAGGCGCGCTGAATTTTGTCTCGGGCGGGGGCGCAACGCTGGGCGAGGCCCTGGTAAATCACCCCATTACCGATATGGTTTCGTTGACCGGAAGCGTGGAGGCGGGGCAAAAAATCATCTCCGCCTCAGCAGACAAGGTGATGAAGGTCTCTTTGGAACTGGGCGGGAAAGCTCCGGCCATCGTATTTGCCGACGCGGATCTGGACATTGCGGTCAAAAGCATCGTGGATTCGCGCGTGATCTTCAGCGGCCAGGTCTGCAACTGTGCGGAGCGCGCATATGTTGACCGTAAGATCTATGAGCCGTTTATGAGTAAATTGGCGGCGGCCTTTAAAGCGGTCACTTACGGAGATCCGATGGCTGACCCGGCCCCGAATATGAGTACCCAGATTGACAAGACGCAGCAGGCCAGGATTGACCTGATGGTGAAGCGCGCGATTACGGACGGCGCGGAGATTCTCACCGGCGGAAAAATTCCCGAGACCAAAACCGGATATTTCTACGAACCCACCCTGCTGACCAACATTCGGCAGGACATGGAGATTGTACAAAAGGAAGTTTTTGGCCCGGTTCTGCCGGTGCTGCCGTTTGACGAGTATGAGGAAGCTATTGCGCTGGCCAACGACTGCGAATACGGCCTTACTTCCTCTGTGTTCACCACAAGTATCAACACCGCGATGCAGGCAATTAAAGACCTCAAATTTGGTGAGACTTATGTCAACCGCGAGCATTTCGAGGGGATGCAGGGTTTCCACGCCGGTTGGCGCAAATCCGGCATCGGCGGCGCCGACGGCAAACATGGCCTTATGGAATACTTGCAGACACAGGTCGCCTATATTCAGTATTGATCGCAAAGTTCTTATCGGGTCACGGTGAGCAGAGCAAAAAAAATTGTTCGCCGTGACCCTATTATCCTTTTTAGAATTTATGATTTTGAAGGAGCCCCAACACTGTTTACGGCGAAAAAAACATCTCAAAAATACAGCGGAATACCAGGAAATTCAATAATTTCCCATGGATTTGAGGAAGTTGATTACGTCGATTCATATCGAATTATGAAATCGACGCCTGAAAATATAGAGAAAATTTCTGAGCAAATATTCAAGCTGCCGCCATGGATTATTTGGTTGATGAAAATGCGGGATGTAATGATGCGACCCTTTGGCTTGAAGACCGGGAAGGATTTAGGTTTTGAGCATAAAAAACCCGGCGCTGAATTTTTCACAAAAATTGCCCAAAACGAAAATGAGTTGATCATGGGAGAAAACGACCGCCATCTAAACTTTAGGGTGTCGGTACTGATCGATAGATTATCTTCATATGTTTACCTGACGACAGCCGTACATTACAATAATAGAATGGGTAAAGTGTATTTCTTTTTTATAAAACCCTTTCACAAAATCATTGTAAAATCAGCACTGAGGCGAGTGATGAGTGATCCTAAGTGAACTGTCATCCTATTCCAGCGGAACGATTCTTTCCCCGGCGACGATCTGGTCGCGGCAGGTCAGCATTTGACTGAACAGCTCCTCCCCGACGGGGCCGCTGAAATCGGGGTCGGTGATTTCCCAGGCGTCCTCGGCGAACCCGAGCCATTCCTCCCGGCCCCCGCCCTGCTCCAGGAAGCGGGCTATAACCGGCGGCAAGACCAAGTCATGGCGTTTGACCAGCGAACATAGCACCTGGTCCGGATTCAGGGCCCGCTGATCCGTTTCCGAGCCGATCAGCCACAGGGTTTCCCCGGCGGCGGCGTCCATCACCCCGGCAGCGGCGGAGCCGATTAGATGAAAAATGACGTCGGTCTCGTTCGCCTGCATCTGATTTGTCATCGCCGCGATATGGGCCCGCGTGGGCGCGTCGCCCGCGAGTCCCTTCATGATTTCCAGGTTGGAGCGAATCTGCGCGCCACCGTCGCGGAAGCCGGCGTAATAGCGCTGCGTGAGCGCGTTATCCCGGCTGCTGATAAAACCCAGCACATGCGACCGACTGACGCTGCCGGCCAGGTAGCCGGCGACAAAACCGGCTTCCTCGCCTTTATAGTTAAGGACGAGGACATTGGGCGGAATAGCGTCCGGCCAGAGAGCGTCGGCGACCAGGTACTTTATCTCCGGGTTGGCTGCGGCCGCCGCGGCCACGGCCGCCACGGAATTGGCCCCGAAGGTGATCACGAGGTCGGCGTCTTTTTTCTGCAATTCCAACAGACGGGTACCATAGTCTTTGACCGTGCGGGCCTCCAGATAAGCCACGCCGGCGCCGCTGTCCGTCTGCACCTGGGTCAGCGCGGCCCAGGCCGAGGCGTAATAATCGCCGCTGACGCCTTCCGCTCCCGTAACCAGGGCGATACGGGGCCGGCCTTCGCCAAAAAGCTCCTGCCCGACGTCCGGGCCGATAACGCCGGGCAGCTCTATCCGGTCACACCCGGCCAGAGGCAGCAGCAGAGCAAAAAGCGCCAGACGCAGGAGCCCGTTTAACCCGCCGCCGCTCAAGAGTCTGTCTCCGCCGGCGCCGGCAGTTTTTTGGCCTTGATTTCCGCCCCGGCCAGAGCCGTAAACTCGGCGACGCTCATTTTTTCCGAATCCGCCCGGCCATAGCGGCGCACGGACACGGTGTTTTCCTCCGCCTCCGCATCGCCGACCACGAGCATGAACGGAATCTTCTCGGTTTGGGCCTCCCGGATTTTATAATTCAGCTTTTCCCGCCGTCCGTCCGCTTCGGCCCGGATACCGCTCTCGTCCAGGACGGCGCGCACCCGGGCGGCGTACTCGTTATGCCGGTCGCTGATCGGGAGTACGCGCGCCTGCACCGGCGCCAGCCACAGCGGAAAGGCGCCGGCGTACTGCTCCGTCAGCAAGGCGATAAAACGCTCAATGCTGCCGTAAATAGTGCGGTGAATCATTACGGGGCGGTGCTTTTCCCCATCCTCGCCGACATAAGTCAGGTCGAATTTTTCCGGCATCTGAAAATCCAGCTGGATGGTGCCGCACTGCCAGGTGCGATCGAGACAGTCTTTCAGGTGAAAATCTATTTTCGGGCCGTAAAAAGCGCCGTCGCCCGGGTTGAGGCGGTAGGGTACGCCTCTGGCCCGCAGCGCGTCCGCCAGAGCCTCGGTCGCGAATTCCCAGTCCGCGTCCTCGCCCATGGAGTTTTCCGGCCGCGTGGACAGTTCCACCTCGTAGCCAAAACCGAAGACGCGGTAAAAATGATCGACCAGGTCAATGACGCCGATAATCTCATCCTTGATCTGAGCGGGCAGCATAAAGATATGCGCGTCGTCCTGGGTGAAATTGCGCACGCGCAGCAGTCCATGCAGCACGCCCGAAAGCTCGTGCCGGTGTACCAACCCGAGTTCGCCGCAGCGAAGCGGCAGGTCGCGGTAACTGCGCAGCCGGGTTTTGTACATGATCATGCCGCCGGGGCAATTCATCGGCTTCACGGCGTAATCTTCACCGTCGATTTGGGTGAAGTACATATTCTCCCGGTAATGATCCCAGTGACCGGAATGTTCCCACAACTCCCGCCGCAGAATGATCGGGGTGCGGATTTCCGCGTACCCTCTTTTCCGGTGTTCCTGCCGCCAGAAGTCCTCCAGCGCGTTGCGCAGCACCATGCCTTTTGGATGGAAAAAAGGGAATCCCGGCCCTTCATCATGCAGGCTGAATAAATCAAGTTCCTGCCCGAGCTTACGATGGTCGCGCCGCTTGGCTTCTTCCAGCTTAAAAAGAAAATCGTTCAAGTCGGCCGTTTTGGCGAAAGCGTAGCCGTATAGGCGCTGAAGCATCTTGTTTTTCTCATCGCCGCGCCAGTAGGCCCCGGCGATACTGTGCAGACGGAAGGCTTTGAGGACTCCGGTCGAAGGCGCGTGGGGCCCGGCGCAGAGATCCGTGAAGTCGCCCTGGCTGTACAGGGAAATAACGGCGTCCTCCGGCAGAGCGTCAATCAGTTCCACCTTGTAGATCTCGCCCCGTTCCCGGAAAAAAGCCAGCGCTTCCGCGCGGGAGACCTCGCGGCGGGTAAAAGGCAGATTTTCCTTAACCAGGCGCTTCATCTCGCTCTCTATGGCGCTCAAATCATCCGGCGTAAAAACATGCTCGGAATCAAGGTCGTAATAAAACCCGTTCGCGACGGCCGGGCCAATGCCGAATTTAACGTCGGGAAACATGCGGGCTACAGCCTGGGCCATGAGATGGGCCGTGGAATGACGCAACACCTCCAGCCCGCCTGGTTCCTCCGCCAACACAAACTCCACCCGCGCGTCCCGCACCGGAACGGCGGACAAATCCGTAATCACTCCATCCAGCCGTGCGGCCACCGCCATCCGGGCCAGCGCGGGGGAAACGGATTCTGCCAGGTCTTTCAGCGTCGCGCCCTGCGCCAATTCGCGCCGAGCGCCGTCTTTCAGGGTTATTTGCAGCGTCGCAGCCATTAATCGTCCACCTTTCCCGCTTTGCGGCGGCTTGCTTTGTCGCGCCATTATAACATGGCCGCCAAAAAATGTCCACAAAAACATCATGCACGGGGAACGACCATCGCCCCCTGGGAACGCGGGCATCCTGCCCGCATAGAAGGTGGGGAACGCGGGCATCCTGCCCGCATAGAAGCCTTAACTACTCCAGGGCAAAGCGCAGTTTTTCCACCCGGGTAAAATTATATTGGCGGATATGGGCGCGCAAATCCGCCAGCGCCTCCTCCAGAGCGGGCAAATAAATAGCGTGGGCTCTCCCCACGGGGATCGTTTCCCCCGCTGTGCCTTCGATCTCCCAGAGCGGCCGCGCCGCCAGACTGACGGAGCTTATGACGACGCCCGTAGCCGCATCGCGGATATCCGCCCCGAGCAGGTAGCGGCCGTCGGCGGAAAAGGCATACTCGCCGGAGAACCCGTTTTCTTCATATAGGGAAAAAATCTCGCCTCCCGTGGCCGTTTCCACTGCCAGCAAAGTTTTTTCGCTGGCGACGCCCACGCGCCCGCCGTCCGGGGCAAAAAACGGAGCCATGGCGGCCTGGCCGTCCAGCGGGATCTCCTGCCGCCGCTCTCCGGTCGCCGCGTCCATAATTTCCAGCGTGTTTTTCTTGCTGTGCGTGACCGCGATCCACTTGCCGTCTGCGCTGAGCGCCGCCTTTTGTCCCGACCAAGTTCCCAGGGCCAGGTCGCCCGGCGGATAATCGTCCAGCGTGAACAGTTTGGCCCCGCTCCCGGCGTCGTAGACGCTGACCGCGTTGTCGTAGATATACAGCAGTTTTGTCAGGTTGCGGTCACAGGCAATAAACGCGCCGCTGAACCAGCTCAGATTCGCTTCCGCCAGCACCGCGCCCGTGCGGGCTTCATAAGTCCGGAACCCGCCCCCCGCGACGCCGAACTGTTGATAGAGCGCCAGCACCCGGGATTCGTCCGCTGCGAGGAAAAAAGGCGGGGAAAAATATTCGCCGGAAATCCAGCGATACTCCGGCAAGGAAAATTTTTCTACCAACAGCTCCCCGCTCGCCGCCGCCCAGAGACTCAGCCGGCTCTCCGTCCCCTCGGCGCTCAGGCCGAGTACCAAGTCGCCCGCCGCCGCGAAGCGCTCCGCCCCTGTGAAAGCGGCCCCGCCCCTGAGTTCCGCCAGCGTCTCCCCGCTCCGCCCGTCCACGACCGCCGCCCCGGTGTCCGCTGCCGCCGGTCTTACATAGCGACCGCTCTCGTCGGCAAAATAAACCGCTGCCGCCGCTTCGGCCGCCGGGGGCAGGGCGTAGACGCCGCAGAAATTTTCCCCGGCCTTAGCGCCCGCTATGAGGAGAGTTTCGTCGTCCGGGCGGATGAAACCGCGGAGAAAAGCGGTGTCCGCGTCATAAATCCCGGCTATTTTCGCGCCGCTTTCCGCGTCCAGCAAGTCCAGCGTATGCCCGCTGCGGCCGATCGTCAGCAACCGCCGGCCCGAGGGGGAAAACGAGGCGAAACGGGGCAGACCGGTTTTCGTATAGAGCATTTCCCCGCTCTTCAGGTCGAGCAGGCCGAACTCATTGGCGGCCAGAGGCAGCAGCAGGCGGGAACTGTCCGGACTGAAGAGCCAGGCGGGCACGTCGCTGTCAAAGACATGGCCGTAATTCGGCAGGGCCTGGCTGGGGACGACGCCGTCCGTCCAGGGAAAACCGAGGATGCTATTTTCATAAATAATCCGGCAGGACGGTATTTCCAATATTTGGATTGTGTAGATTGTTTTCGATTCTTCAAACTCCCCGATCGGGTAGCGAGCGCCGGATTCCCGCGTCAGGACGAGGTAGCGGGAGTCGGGGGAGAAAAAAATGTAGCCCTGCAGGGCCATGGATACCCCGTCCGGCACAGTCGCCACCTGGGTTTTTTCCGCCATATCGTACAGGTAGAGGCCGGCGTAGGTCGCGACGGCAAAATAGCGGCCGTCCGGGGAAAAAAGGGTTTTGGCCGTGCTATGCTCAGTCGGCGCGGTCAGTATCGTCTCTCCGTCGCCGAGGTCGACGACATGGCGCCGGCTCGCTTGCGGAGTCAGGCACTGGTAGCGGCTGAGGCCGAATTGACCCAGTTCGGCGGCGTCCGTAAAATAGCCCTCCCGGAGTACCCGGCCGGAGCGGACGTCAACGAAAACAGGGGAACCGTTCGGCAAAAAAACCGTGTCGCCGCTCTGATTGTACACGGCCCGTTTTACCTGGGCCCCGCTCCGCCCGGCGACTTGGAAGGCGGCGACTGAGGTCAGGGCCCCCGGATGTTCATAGATCAGGCGGAAAGTTTCCGCGTCGTACAGGCGCGTGTATTCGTCGGCCGAGGCGACAAAAGTCTTGCCGTCCGGCGCGGGCACGATTTCGGCCCCGCCGGGAACCTGGGCCAGGGCCCGCAGATCGCTGTCGGCGCTGTAAGCCGCGGCGTAAAGGGCGTTGCGGGCCGCCGCGCCCAGAGGCGACTGCTCATCCGGCGGCAGCGCTTCCAGGGCCAGTAGCGCCGCCCCGGCCCGGTTGCCTCGCTCCAGCTGTTCGCGGGAAAAATTAGCGTATACTTTGGCTTTCTGCTCCGTCAACTCGGCGTTTTGGCGGGCGATGATCACGGCCTGGGAAAAAGCGTAGCTGCCGAAAGCGGCCAAAACCAGCGCCACCGTCAGCGCGGCCGTCACGACCAGTCGGAGGAAGCGCTCGCGGGCGCGGCGGCGGAGATCGTCAAAGCCCACGCCGAGCATCGGGGCCAGGAGCCGCAGTTTTTCCACCCGCAGCTTGCGCCGCATGGCCCGGATATTCGGCGCGCGCAGATCGGCGGCCAGAGGCTCAAGCTCCGTGAGTCCGCCGGCCTCGTCGGAGACGAAGCGCAGCTGCGAGGGAAAACTTTCCTCCGGTTCTCCCGCCGCCAGGATGGTCAGGATTTTGTCGCGCCGCCCCGCCTGGATAAAATAGTCTATTTCCGCCAGACACCATTTGGAAAGCGGCAGATCCGGAGTACAGACGACGACGAGCCAACGGCTGCCCGCCAGAGCCTGCTTGATCCCCTCGTCCAGGTTGGCCATGAGCGGCAATTCGTCCCGGTCGCGGAAAACTTTGCCGATCCGCTTCTGCCCCCTCAGCCGGCGGATGGCGGCCGGCAGACGGAATGTTTCCAAATCATGATGTACGGCTTTGGCGACCTGTATGTCCAAATCCTTATGCCGGTAGCTGATAAAAGCTTCATACTGGAAATCACTGCCCGTGTCGCTCATCGCGGATATTCCTCCCCGATCCCAATATATTAAAATCAGTCTAACATCAGTTCAGCGGAAATACAAGGCAAATTTAACCTTGGGGTGTAGATAAAAATTATTGGTATTGTCTGTTCAGGATTCCCTTGTGTCTCTTACCCACAGTTACTGCTCAGCGCCCCACAAAACATCATGCACGGGGAACGACCATCGCCCCCT
>JAISWK010000187.1 GCA_031270805.1 Gracilibacteraceae bacterium | reverse complement strand
TGCCATCGTCCCCTACGCTCTCCCAATTGTGAATTGTGCATTGTGCATTGTGCATTGTGCATTGTGCATTGTGCATTGTGCATTGTGCATTGTGCATTGTGCATTGTGCATTGTGCATTGTGCATTGTGCATTGTATTGCATAGAACCGGTCCCAGTACGAGGCGCAGATTATAACTACCGATAATTTTTATCTACACCCAATAGCAGCGAAATCATTGACAAAACAGCACCGATTATGCTATGGTGGCTGTAGCTAAAACCGAAAGGGAGAATTTATTATGCAAATATCTTTAGCTGACCTGAAAGTCAACGTAGGGCGTTATGTTGCCTTAGCCAAAACAGAAGACGTTATTATAACCAAGTACGGAAAGCCCGCCGCGAAAATCGTTCGATTTGACCGGGTGCCGTGGTACGAGCGGAAAGTGCCGGAGACAGTCACCAGCATTGAGCAGTTGTTCGGAACGCTGCCGAGTGAGATTGACCTTGACGATGTGAGGATGGAGCGGCTCGGAAAATGAAAATTCTGCTTGATACAAACGTTGTAATGGACGCCTTGCAGGAGCGTCAGTCCTTCGCCATTGTGGCGCAGGAAATTTTGCGCCGCGGTCAACAGGGCGAGTTCAGCATAAGCTTCACGGCAAACGCCGTGACCGATATATTTTATCTGTATGCAAAAGCGCAGAATTTGCAGTCGGCGCGTAGCGCCATAGCGTTTTTACTGGATACCTTCCGCGTTGTTGCCGTCAGGCACGATGACTGCCTGGCGGCAATGAAACTGCCGATTAAAGATTTTGAGGACGCTTTGGTCGCCGTCTGCGCGGAAAAGGACGGTGCGGACTATATCGTCACTCGTGATGAGCAGTTTCTCACGGCTCGGTCACCCGTGCCGCTTATTGCCCCGAAAGACTTTCTGGGCAAGGTCTCTCCCGCAGCACGAAGGACACCTTAACCTCGTCGCCCCTCGCCAATTTCTCCCTTGCTCTGACCTTGGCGGGCAAGGCGATGAAGTGCGTTCCATCGCCCCCTGGGAACGCGGGCATCCTGCCCGCATAGAAGGTGAGGAACGGGTTTTCCTTTGCGGGCAGGATGCCCGCGTTCCCACCACGCGACGACGAGAATCAGATGAGGATATTGCCGGAACTTTTCATGTGGAGTATAATGTTAAAAAACAAGAATTGCCGCAGCGGCGAAAGGATGGCGCCATGAAACTGGGTGTAGTTCAGATGCCGGTCGGGGCAGATAAAGAAAAGAATATCGAGACGGCGGAACGGCATATCGCCGCTTGCGCCGCTCGCGGGGCGGACATGGTCGTTTTGCCGGAGATGTTTTGCTGTCCGCTTTCCCCTAAATATTACGCCGCCCTGGCCGAGGAGCGCGGCGGCCCGGCCTGGAGCCGCATGGCCGCTGCCGCGGCCGGCGCCGGCGTCTGGCTGGTGGCGGGCAGTTTGCCGGAACGCGCCGGAGAAAATCTGTACAACACGTCCTTTGTCTTTGACCCCGCCGGAGGCGAGGCGGCGCGCCACCGCAAATTGCATATGTTCGATCAGAACTTGCCTGGCGCCGCCACCCGGGAATCCGCCGTCTTTACGCCCGGCGACGCCGTGACCCTGTTTGACACGCCTTTTTGCCGGGTCGGACTCTGTGTCTGCTTCGATCTCCGTTTTCCGGAACTCCTGCTGCGGATGGCCCTGGCCGGCGCGGAGCTCATCATCGCCCCCGCTGTTTTTGCCCTCGCCACCGGCGCCGCGCATTGGGAAATGCTGCTCCGCCTGCGCGCCGTGGACAACCAGCTTTTTGTGGCCGGGGTCTCGGCCGCGCGCGGGGAAAAAGGCTTTCGCTCCCATGCTCATTCGATGGTGACAGACCCCTGGGGCAATATCATTTATGAGGCCGGAACGGAGGAAGCCGTCGCGGTCGTAGAAATCGATCCCGGCGAAATCCAAACCGTGCGGGACAAACTGCCGCTCTTGCCGGCCCGCCGCCCCGCCCTCTACGCCCGCTGACTTACTGACTTACTTTCGCGCCAGCAGCTTTTTCAGCGGGCCGGAATATATTTTTTCCGCCAGCTGCCAGAGCCGGTACAGAGCGGGGCGGTAGACCAAGTCCCATTCGCCGGTAAACTCCGTGAACTCGCCGCCCCAGCCTTTTTTGAAGCGGTACAGTCCGTAGAGCGGATTATCCTCGCTCAGATCGCCGGAGACGCCGCGAAAATCATACAGGGTACAGCCGAGGCTTTTGGCCCAGCGGATCATCTCCCACTGGATCAGGTAATTCGGCATCACGTCACGGCTGGTATTGGCCGAGGCGCCGTAAACATACCAGGCCTTGGCGCCGGCGCGGAAAGCGAGCGTCCCCGCCACGACCCGGCCGGCGTAACGGGCCAGGAACAGTTCGCCGTACCCGGCCGGCACGAGCGTGTCGTACAGGTCGGCAAAATAAGTGAAATCCCGCACCAGAAAACGGTCGCGCTCCGTCGTCTCCCGCAGCACGGCATAAAAGTCCGGCAGATCGGCCCGGGCGCCGCGCGTGATGACGACGCCTTTTTTTTGAGCCAGGCGGATATTATAGCGCGTCTTCTGCCGCATGGCGGCCAGTAATTCTTCTTCGCTCGGCCGGATATCCAGGCGAAAAACAAATTTGGGCTGCACGCCCTCGAAATTTCGCCCCCGGTCCAGCGGGCGAAAGCCGCTCGCGCTGAGAAAGCGGGCAAAATCCGCGTCCGCCGCCGGGATGTCCGGATCGATCTTCAGCAATATGGCGCCGCGGCGGCGGGCCAGAGCGCGGACGGCCGCCAGCAGTTCCTCAAGCAAGGGTTCGTCCCGCGGGTCGGCCACGGGCCCGCGGGGGCAATAAAAAATCGGGCTGCCCACGACCGGCAGCCGTCGTTCCAGCACCGTGGCCGCCGCCGCCGGCCGGCCCGCCCGCTCAAGGAGCAGGCGCCAAGGCCGCCAGCCCGTGCGGCTCTTGATCTCCCCCCACTCCCAGAGCTGCAGAGCGTGCCCTTTCGGGTGAGCGCAGACAAAGGCGTTGAATTCGGCCCGCTCCGCCCCGGTGGTCAGCCATCGCGCCGCGTAAGCCAATTATTTTTCCTCCGTCCCCGCGTCTTCCTGCTCCAACACGGCTCGGACAAAAGCCTGAAACAGCGGATGCGGTCGATCGGGCCGGGACTTGAATTCGGGGTGAAACTGCGAAGCCACAAAAAACGGGTGTTCCGGCAGCTCAATGATCTCGATCAGGCGCGTGTCGGGGGTCGTAGCGGCATAACGCAGACCTTTGCTTTCAAACTGCTTGCGAAAATCATTATTCATCTCGTAGCGGTGGCGGTGGCGTTCGAGAATCAATTCCCGGTTCCCGTAAAGTTCCGCCGCCAGCGTTTCCGGGACCAGGCGCACAGGTGAAGCCCCAAGGCGCATCGTACCGCCGAGATTGGCCACCCCTTTTTGTTCCGGCAAGAGATCGATCACCGGATAAGGCGTCTCCGGGTCAAACTCCGTGCTATTCGCCCCGGGCAGAGCGCAAACATGGCGGGCAAACTCGATCAGGGCGCATTGCATCCCGAGACAGATGCCGAGATAGGGGACGCCGCGCTCGCGGGCGTAACGGATGGCGCGCAGCTTGCCCTCGATGCCCCGGTTACCGAAACCGCCCGGGACGAGAATCCCGCGCGCCGGGCGAAAAATTTCCGCCAAATCCACGTTCTCCGCCTCTAATTCCTCCGCGTCCACCCAGCGCACCCGCACGCCGGTTCCGAGCCGCGTGCCGGCGTGGCGCAGCGCCTCGGCCACGCTCAGGTAAGCGTCCGGCAGGGAGACATATTTGCCGACCACGGCGATCTGCGTCTCGCGGCAGGGTTTTTTGATCTTGGCCACCATGCGGCCCCAGTCCGTGAGATCGGCTTCCGGGGCCGAAAGCCCCAGGCGGTAGAGGACATAGTCGTCCATATTTTCCTGATGAATGATGAGCGGCACCTCGTAGATGGTTTCCGCGGTCGGCAGGCTGATGATGGCGTCCCGCTCCAGGTCGCAGAGCAGGGCCATTTTTTCCTTCAATTCTGCGGCGATGGGCCGCTCGGCCCGACAGACCAGGACATCGGGCTGGATGCCGAGACCGCGCAGTTCCTTGACCGAATGTTGGGTCGGCTTGGTTTTCACTTCACCCGTCGCGGAGAGGCCCGGCAGCAAGGTGACGTGGACGTAGCAGACATTGTCCCGGCCGCGGTCGCCGCGCACCTGGCGGATGGCCTCCAGGAAAGGCTGCGACTCGATATCGCCGACGGTGCCGCCGATCTCCGTGATCACGATGTCGGGCTGGTGCTGCTCGGCCAGACGATAAATATTGTCCTTGATTTCGTTCGTAATATGAGGGATGACCTGCACCGTGCCGCCGAGGTAATCCCCGCGCCGTTCCTTGGTGATCACCGACCAGTAGATCTTGCCCGTGGTAACGCTGCTGTTCTTGGTCAGAGGCACGTCGATGAAGCGCTCGTAATGCCCGAGGTCCAGGTCTGTTTCCGAGCCGTCGTCAGTGACAAAAACCTCGCCGTGCTGGTAAGGGCTCATCGTCCCCGGATCGACATTGATATAGGGGTCAAATTTTTGGATCGCCACGCTCAGGCCCCTGTTTTTCAGGAGACAGCCCAGCGAAGCCGCCGTGATCCCCTTGCCGAGCGAACTGACCACTCCGCCGGTTACAAAAATAAATTTCGCCATTTTCCGACTCTCCTGCCTCTGCGGCGTATGAGGATTACATGCTTTCCGGCGCCGTCACGCCCAAAATGCCAAGCGCGGCGGCCAGGACAAAGCGCGTTCCCCGGACAAGGGCCACGCGCGCCGCGCGCAGATCTTCCGTTTCGGCCTGCAATACGCGGCAGTGGTTATAAAAACTGTGGTACAGCCCCGCCAGTTCCAGGACATAAGCCGTCAGGCGGTGCGGTTCCGCCAGGCGGGCGGCCCGCTCCACTTCCTCCGGCCAGAAGGCCAGGCAGCGGAGGAGCGCCGTTTCCTGCGTTGTACTCAGCAGGGCGCAGACAGAGGCCGCGGGCGTCTGCTCAATGTCGAGCCCCATGGCCTGGGCGTGACGGATAATACTGCACAGGCGGGCGTGCGCGTATTGGACGTAAAAAACGGGATTTTCCGCCGATTCTTTTTTCGCCAGGTCAAGGTCAAAATCAACGGTGGAGTCAGGCGCCCGCAGGAGAAAAAAGAAGCGGGCGGCGTCGCGGCCCACGTCCGTAAGCAGGTCGTGCAGCGTGATGTAGCGGCCGGTTCGCTTGGACATTTTTACCACTTCCCCGCCTTCGATCAGGCGGACAAATTGCATGAGAATAACCCGGAGCGACTGAGGGGGCAGGCCCAGCGCGCCGAGAGCCGCCTGCATCCGGGCTACGTGGCCGTGATGGTCGGCGCCCCAGATATTGATCACGCGCGTGAAGCCGCGGGCAAATTTATGGCGGTGATAGGCGATATCAGCGGCAAAATAGGTCGGCGTTCCATCCGAGCGGATCATGACCTCGTCTTTTTCCTCGCCCAGGGCCAGGCCTTTGAGCCAGACCGCCCCGTCCCGCTCATAAATGTGGCCGCCCGCCGCCAGCACATCCAGCGTTTCCCGCACATAACCGGAGGTATGCAGGCTTTTTTCACTGAACCATATATCGTAGCGCACGCCGAAATCCGCGAGGACCCGGCGCATGGCGGCTGTTTTGGCGGTCAGGGCGTAGGCGGTCAGGGCTTCGCGCCGCGCGGCCGCCTCCATATCCAGGTACATGGCGCCGTCCCGGGCGACGAGTTCCCGCATGGTGTCCGTGACATCCTCGCCGTGGTAGCCGTTTTCCGGAACCAGGCCTTCCCGCCCCAGCAGCTGGAAATATCTGGCCTCAAGGGAGAGGGCCAGGGTGTTGATTTGGTTGCCGGTGTCGTTGAGGTAAAACTCCCGTTCCACTTCGCAGCCGGTAAAAGCGAGCAGGGCGGCCAGGCTGTCGCCCAGCGCCGCGCCGCGGGCGTTGCCCATGTGCAGGAGACCGGTGGGATTGGCGCTGACAAATTCCACCTGCACTTTTTGCCCGCGGCCCATATCCGAAGCGCCGTAACGCGGTCCGGCCGTGAGGATTTCCGGCAGGACGCCGCCCAGCCAAGCCGGATCGAGGTGAATATTGATGAAGCCGGGGCCGGCCACTTCCGTGCCGGCGATCCAGACGCCTTCCGGGCGGAGGTGGCGCAGGAGGACGGCCGCCACTTCCCGCGGGGGGCGGCGCGTTTCTTTGGCCAGCAAGAGGGCCGCATTCACCGCCAGGTCGCCGTGCGCGCGTTCGCGCGGTTCCTCCAGCACGAACGGGGGAACGGCCGCGAAGTCGAGTTCCCCGGCCGCCCGGGCCGCCAGCAGCGCTTCGCTGAAGCGGGTTTTTATGTTATGGCGTAATTCTGTGTAAACACTCATTTAAAACCTTTGCTTGACCGCCGCCGCCCGGCGTGATGGAGGACGAGCGGCGCGGTAGTTAGGGAAAGAGACCTTCCCGGCAAGGAAGATCTCCGATTAGCCGACTGTCGTCTGCTTATTTTTTCTTCCGGCCGGATCGACAGCGACAGTGAGCCACGCAAAGAGCGCCGACTCCGAAAGCCGCCCCGCCAATCGCCAGCGGATGGGTGGACACCCAATCCTTGGTCTTGCTCAGTGTTTCCGCCCCCCGGTTGATCAGGTTTTCCGCGCTGGCACCGGGGTCGGCCGCGAATTTCAGCACCTGGGCGTAGAGAGCTTTCGCCGCGTGTCCGCCGAGTTCCAGGGCAAGACCGCCGACTACCGCCGCGCCTTCAAGGGCTTGAGTCCATGCCGCCATAAGCGTCCTCCTTTCAAGGATATTATTATTATTATACTATCATACCCGAGTCGGACTTGTTTGTCCAGTCTGTTTTTCCCTTGAGGGGCAGATAAAAAAAACTCTCTTTCCTCTTTACTATCCTCTCTTTCCTAATAAAATTCCAATTGACAAAAAACCCGTTTTATGATAAATTAACCTTGCGCGGGAAACCTTCGGACGCGGAGGTTTCCTTCCGGTGTTACCGGTATTATAGGGCATCATAGGGAGGAACGCTTGAAAAATATAGCTTTTTTTCTCATCCCCAAAAAAGACGTCGTTTGCCTGAGTATCAACGCCACCATGCGCCAGGCCGTGGAACGCATGGAGTACCACGGTTATTCCGCCGTCCCTCTCTTGGACGACGCGGGGCGCTACGTGGGGACGCTGACGGAAGGGGATTTGCTGCGCAAACTGAAAAACACGGTCTTTATGACTTTCAGCAATACCGATCAGATCAGGCTGAACGAAGTAGAACGGATCAAGCAAAACGAGCCGGTGCGCATCGACGCGGCGATGACGGATCTGCTTTCCCGGGCCGCGACGCAGAATTTTGTTCCCGTCGTGGACGACCAGGGCGTCTTTATCGGCATAGTTCGCCGCCGCGAAATAATCGGATATTTTTCACAAATGTTCCAAAAAGAGGGAGAACAAGCACATTGATTCAGATGAAAACGCCGCTGGTGGAGATGGACGGAGACGAAATGACCCGCGTCCTCTGGCGGCAAATAAAGGAAATTCTGCTGTCGCCATATATAGATCTGAAAACGGAGTATTACGATCTCGGTCTCGAGCACCGGGAGGAGACAGAGGATAGCGTGACGGTGGAGGCGGCCCGCGCTACTCTCCGCCTGGGCGTGGCGGTCAAATGCGCGACTATTACCCCGAACGCGGAGCGGGTGCGGGAATACAATCTGCGCGAGATGTGGAAAAGCCCCAATGGAACGATCCGGGCCATCCTGGACGGCACTGTTTTTCGCGCCCCGATCCTGGCCGAGGGAATCAGCCCGCTGGTGGCGAACTGGCAAAAACCGATCACGGTCGCCCGTCACGCTTACGGCGACCTGTACCGGGATGTGGAAACCATCGTGCCGGCGGGTGGCAAGGCCGAACTTACGGTCACGGCCGCGGACGGGACGGAAACGCGCCAGCTGATCCACGCTTATGAGGGCACGGCCGGGATCGCTCTCGGCATGCACAATACGGACAAAAGCATTGAGAGTTTCGCTCGGGCCTGCTTCCGCTACGCCCTGGATGCGGGGCAGGACTTGTGGTTTGCCGCGAAGGACACCATTTCCAAGCAATATGACCATCGGTTTAAGGATATATTCGCCGCTATCTACGCGGCGGAATTTGAGGCGGACTTCCGCCGGGCCGGGATTGAGTATTTTTACACGCTGATCGACGACGCGGTGGCGCGGGTCATGCGCTCAAGCGGCGGTTTTATCTGGGCCTGCAAAAACTATGACGGCGATGTCATGAGCGATATGGTGGCGACGGCTTTCGGCAGCCTGGCCATGATGACCAGCGTCCTGGTTTCCCCGACCGGGGCTTTTGAGTACGAGGCCGCGCATGGCACCGTCCAGCGCCATTATTACAGGTACCTGCAGGGGGAAAAAACATCCACGAACTCCGTCGCGACTATTTTCGCCTGGACGGGCGCATTGCGCAAAAGGGCCGAATTGGACGGACTCGCGGATCTGGCCGCTTTTGCCGACCGGTTGGAAAAAGCCGCCCTGGGCGTGATCGGCGCCGGGATTATGACCGGCGACCTGGCCGCGATTTCCCGCCTGGCCCATAAAAAGACGGTTGACTCGGAGGGTTTTCTCCTGGCCGTGCGAGAGGCGTTGGAGTAGGATTAGGAAAGGGGTGATTCCCCTCCTTTGGAGGGGTGCCGCGAAGCGGCGGGGTGGTTTCTTTCTTCACGAGGGCGGCGTCCCCTACTTTCTCAACCGTTGCCGAAGGCGTAGAGCTTGGTCTGCTCCGTTACCCCGGTGAAATCCGCTCCGGTCGGGTCGCCGGCCGGGAGGAGGATGATAGGCGAGCGGGTCTGGGCCGCCAGGGCCGCGCCGGTCAGGGCGTCAACCAGTGTGTTGCCGTTCGCCGTGTACACATTGTCATAGTCGAAACTCAAGGTCTCCCGGATCGCCTTGTTCGTGGCGTAACGGTCAGCGCCGTAAATCCGGGTAAAACCGGGGATATCTTTGACCAGGGCCGGCCCGCCCAGAATATAGTGGTCAGTGGGCAGTGGGTAGTGGTCAGTTGCGAGAGTACCATCCGGTTGAGCTATCTGGATCAAGTAGCCGTGGGCCGCGGCGTAGGAGGCCACGCTGACGGCGTCGGCGATGGCGTTATAACCCACGATAAATGTTCCCTGCGGGTTTTGCACCTTGGCGTTAATTAGGGCCGCCGTCTCAAAGCGGTTCGCGCCGCGCAAAGTCTCAACCATGAGACCGGGCAGCGCGGTTTTCAGGGCCTCGATCACGCTCTCGCTCAGAGCGCCCACGGCGATGATTTTCTTTGCGCCCAGGCGCTGGATCTCCGCGACTACCGCCGGGTCAAGGCTGCCCGTGACGAGCAGGATCGGGGCGTTCTCCTGCCC
>JAISWK010000153.1 GCA_031270805.1 Gracilibacteraceae bacterium | reverse complement strand
CGCGGAGCGTGGCACTGCGACTGGCGCGTAGCACAGCTCCGTCGCAGAATCCATTTGCGCCGGCAACGCCCATGTGGATACTGCGATTCGGCTTTGCCGAACGCAGCATGACGGAGGGGGGTGTGAACAGTAGCACGCTGACAACAGATCCCGAAGCGATTTAATCAATATGCTTGCGAACCCGACCGGTTTTGAGGTATAATTCAATATGAGGAGTTAGGGTGGGGAGAGGATTAAAGATGCCAGGCAGGACAGTTTTCGCCATGTACTTTCTTGAACCGGAGAAACGGCGGCCGCCGCAGCTGTTATTTCATCGTCTGATCGGCTGGGATGAAGCCGGAGAAACGACGCGGTTTTTACATCAATATTGGCAGCGGGCGGCGCAAGGGGGACTATGGCTGCAGCAAACCCTGCCCAACCCGGCAGAAGGTGAAATCAGCCGTTTTTTTGCCGCAGTCGGACATTTCGACGGAGCGCCGACCCCGCAGACCGTGAACCGGCATGTGACCATCTGGCTCGGCCAGTTGCGGCCGGAACGGCGCGAGGTCCTGGTTCGGGCCCTGAACGAAGTTCTGACCGGGCTGCGTGGCCTGAATCGGGCCCAAAGCGGGCCGGCGGCCGAGTCGATTGAGCGCAACGCTTATATCAAACTCATGTGCTGGATTTCCTCCTTCGGCGCCCCTGTGCTGCGCCGGGCCGGGGGCAATCCGCCCAAGGTGCTGTACGAAGGGGATATTACGCGGCACGAACTGCTTTTCCTCCGGGTGCTGACCCTGAGCGGCTGCGATGTGGTTTACGTCAATTTTTCCTCGGAGCAGTCCTACCGGCGCGCCGATCCGGAAGGACAGTTTTCCACGCCCCTGTACGGGGAAAAAACCGGGCCCCCGCCCGTACACTACAGCGACACCGAAGCCTTGCGCCGGGCGGAGGCGCGCGCGGCCGTGCGCCGCGACACAGAAAAAGCGGCCGGGATCGTGGAGACGAACACCTGGTTTACGGGCGACGACTTCTGGGAAGCGGCCCTGCGAGAGAATCGTTTTCGCCGCGCCGCCCAATCGCCGCGTCTCTGTAATCTGTGCCTGCTCTGTTTTGGCGCCGATCAGCGCGAGGAATACCGCAACCGCCTGTTCGCTTTCCGGGAAAAACTGCGCCAGTCGGCCAAGGGCTGGCTGCTGCTGGACACGAAAATAGCGAACCCCACGAACGCGGAGATAGCGGAATTCCGCGCCGCCCAGCAAAACAAAGGCCGGCGCGAACTGGAGGAAGCCATAGCCGGCCAACTGAGCGTGGCCGGCGGCGAAACTCAGACTTTGCTGGCCCGCCGGGCTCTGCTCGCCCTCCTGGGCCGGCAGAAGGAAGACAATCCGGGGCGGTTCGCCAATTATGCCCTGAAAATGGCTTGCTGGCTGAAACGTTACGCCGACCGGCTTTTTGCCGATTACCGCCATGAGCATCAGCCGCTCTTACTCTGCTACTGTCCGCTCGCCCCGGCGGAGATTGACCTGCTGTGGCTGCTCAAAGAAATGGGCGTCGATATTTTATATTTTTCCCCGGACAAAGAGGCCCGGGCCGCTTTCCGCCACCAGGCCCTGCCGGAAGAAGCCCGGATTGTGGAATTGCCCCTCAGCCTGCGTTGGGAGCCTTTTCCCGACCGGGAGACCCGCCTGCGCGTGGCCACGGTGGCCTACCAGGCTTCCCGCGAGTTGGATCAGCTGCTCTACAGCGATACCGGCCTGTACCGCAACCGCCAATTTCTGCGGGCGAAGTCCGTGACCCTGAAAACCACTTATGACGAAATCGGGATCCTCTGGAATGTCGAGGCCAAGTTCCGGCCGAATTTTCAGGCGGCGGACGGCCTTGTACTTGTGCCCACCATTTTTGCCAAAATATGCGGAGTGGAAAAAGGGGATGTGGAGGGCTACTGGGATAAAATCGCCGCGATGGCCGGCGCGAACGCTTTTGTGATTACCCGGGCCCCGTTTTTTTCCCGCCCCAGCAACCCTCGCCTGGCTCAGGCCCGCTCATTTCTCCGCGGCGGCCGCCTCGACCTGAAGGCGCTGAAATCCTCCGAAGCTTACGCTTACGCTTTTTTGCCGGAGGAAACCCAGGCGGCCATCCTGGAAAAGATCCAGGAATTGCTGGACCAGAATATTCTGCACAATATAGATGAAAACTTCCCGCCCCTGGCCCTGGCGGTACTCCTGTCCCTGGACAGGGAACTGCTGCGCCTGATCCAGAATTTCGATTACACGAAGGCCGTTCCCAAGCTCGTTGTGATCGACACGACCGAGCATATGTTTTCGCTGGAGGACTGCATCCACTTCGCTTTTCTCAACCTCAGCGGCTTTGATGTCGTGATTTTCGCGCCGCCGGGCTACCGCGATCTGGAGCATTATGTCCGGCCGGAATGTTTCGAGACCTACCAGGCGGGCGAATACGCTTTTAACCTGGTCGTCCCCAATCTGCGCGAACGAAAAAAGCCGGGCGAGCCGGAAACTTTGCTGGACAAATTGTTCGGACGACGGAAAAATACCTGACCGCCGAAAAAGCAGGGTTTATATGTAAATAATTCAATAAAAATACATTTGTCGCGCCGCAAAAAAAAATCAAAAAAATCTCAGAAAAACCTTGACTTATTCCTGTAGTATGATATAATTATAAACAAGGAATATTTCTAAATATTATAGGAATGTCCCGCTTAAATACCGGAATAAAAAATGGTGGAGGTGAAGGGATTCGAACCCTCGACTTCTTACATGCGAAGCAAGCGCTCTCCCACTGAGCTACACCCCCAACCGACGTGCGTTTTTCGACCGCCCGCCCTGGCAGAGCGACGGAAACCACACCCAGACATTATACAACCGGTAGCGGCAAAAAGCAAGACTGGAAAGAAAAAAGCTTTTCGGTGAGCGCAAAAAAATTTTAGGAGGGTAGGGCAAAAAAAAACTTAATTTCTGATAGGAATAGCTTGTTAGAGCGGAATATGTATGCTAAAATTAGGCCTGATTGAAAAGGAGAGGGGGTGACTGAAAATGCGACTTATTACCAGATCGGATTTTGACGGGCTGGCCTGCGCGGTCTTCCTGAAGGAGGCCGGGATCGTCGACCACTGGAAATTCGCCCATCCCAAGGATTTGCAGGATGGACTGGTTGAGGTGACAGAGAACGACTGTCTGGCCAATGTGCCTTACGTGGAAGGCTGCGGTCTCTGGTTCGACCATCACGCCAGCGAGGAGGAACGCCGGGCTCACGCCGGCAAATTCACCGGCGACAGCAGACCATGTCCGAGCGCCGCCCATATTATCTATGATTATTATGGCGGGCGGGAAAAATTTTCGCGCTATGACGATTTGCTGGCGGCAGTGGATAAGGTGGACTCGGCCGCCTTGACCCGGGAGGAGATTCTTCACCCGACGGGGTGGATTTTGCTGGGCTTCATCATGGATCCCCGGACGGGTCTCGGCCGGTTTCACGATTTCCGCATCAGTAATTACCAATTGATGGAAGATTTGATTGGCTGGTGCCGGGAAAAAAGCATTGAAGAAATCATGGCTCTGCCTGATATCGTCGAGCGCGCACGTTTGTATGCCGAGCAAGCGGAAAAATTTACCGCCATGATCAAGGGGCACACGGTAACCCAGGAACAAGTAGCAGTGACCGATTTGCGCGGGGTGAGCCCGATCTACAGCGGTAACCGGTTCCTGATCTACAGTCTCTATCCGGAGCAGAATATCTCTGTCTGGATTGTGAGCGGCCGGGGCGGGGAAGGTTGTTCCGCCGCAGTCGGCCACAGCGTACTCAATCGCACGAGCAAGGTTGACGTAGGACGGCTCATGCTGAAATACGGCGGCGGCGGCCATCCGCAGGTCGGAACCTGCCAGTTTCCGAATGAAACGATGGACGCCCGGCTGGCGGAACTCATCGCGGAGGTTCGGGCTCTGAACAAGTAAAACGAATCCGCCGACGGCGACGAGGAGCGCCGCCCGAGCAGACATGCCATACCGCAGCGGTGGGGGCGCCCGTAAAGAGCGCGTTTTGCCGGGTTGCCTGCAGTTTGTTGCGCCCACCCTTTAGGACGCTTGTCCTGATACTCTCAGCGACGGCCGATGTCGCGGCCCAGCCCGGCCGGCTCAAAAAAGCGGGGGACGGAGACGCCGGCCGGCAGATAATCCTGGGCCACCCAATGGCCGGGATAATCATGGGGATAGAGATAGCCCGCCCCACCCGCTTCTCCGCCCAAGCGGGAGTCGGCTGAGTGTGGATCGCGCAGATGCTGCGGTACGGCGCCGGCCCCGTGTTCCCGCACAAAACTCCTGGCGGCCTTTATCGCCGCGACGACCGAATTGCTTTTAGGGGCTGTGGCGATGGCCAGCACGGCCTGAGCCATTGGAATCTGGGCCTCGGGCAGCCCGACCCATTCCAGCGCCTGCGCGGCGGCGTGGGCCTGCAGCATGACCGCCGGGTCGGCCAGACCGACGTCCTCCGAAGCGTGAATCAGAATCCGGCGCATGATGAAACGCGGATCCTCGCCGGCTTCCAGCAGTACGGCCAGCCAATACAGAGCGGCGTCCGGGTCCGAGCCGCGCATACTCTTGATAAAGGCCGAAATAATGTCATAATGGTTATCGCCCTGCTTATCGTAGCGAAAATACGCCTCCTGAATGGATTCCTTGGCGTCGGCCAGCGTTATGCGCCGCCGCCCCTCCACAGGCACAGCAGTCAACACAGCCAACTCCAGCGCGTTCAAGGCCCGGCGCAGATCACCGTGGGCGTGATCTACCCAATGGCGCATGGCGTCCTCCTCCACCTCCGCCTCCATCCGGCCCAGACCGCGGACGGGGTCGGCCAAAGCCGTTTCGAGACCGGAGCGAATGTCTTCATCCCGCAGAGCCTCCAGGCGAAACAGGGTGGAGCGGCTGAGCAAAGCGGCGTTCAGTTCAAAATAAGGGTTCTCGGTCGTGGCCCCGACAAAAGAGATCACACCTTGCTCTATCGCCGGTAAAAGCACATCTTGCTGACTTTTGTTGAACCGATGCACTTCATCGCAGAACACCAGAGTTTTCCGACTGTAAAGATGCAAATCATTGCGAGCGCGCTCGAATATCTCCCGCAATTCCTTAACGCCGGCGGAAACAGCGTTGATCCGCACAAACTCCGCCGCGGTTCGCGAGGCGATCACTTGAGCCAAAGAAGTTTTGCCGCTTCCGGGCGGGCCGTACAGAATGACGGAAATTATCTTATCGGCTTCAATCGCGCGCCGAAGCGGTTTGTGCGGGCCGAGCAAAGCGGACTGCCCCAAAAATTCATCTAAATTGCGCGGCCGCATCCGTTCCGCCAGCGGAGCGACCGACATCGGATCAAATCCGGCGGAAAATAAATTCATCTTGACAACACTCCCCAGTTTTTTTCGTTATCGTTACACAGTATCATGAGAAAGAACAGGCGTCAAGCGTAACAGGCCGCCGATCCGGCAGCGCGGCAGCGAAAAACGGGAATCAGCATAGAAGTTCATTCCTGAACAAAAAATTTTAAGAAAGAGGGATCATAGTTTATGAAATTTTCGACCAGAGGTAGATACGGGCTGCAGGTAATGATTGATTTGGCTGAATTATCCGACGGGGGTCCGATTTCGCTGCGCAGTATCGCCGCCAGAAAGCATCTGTCCGAACATTACCTGGGCCAGGTTGTGCCCGATTTGCGCAAAGCCGGACTGGTGCGAAGCATCCGCGGCACGAAGGGCGGCTATGTCATCGCCCGGCCGCCGGCCCAGATCGTCGTCGGCGAAATAATCCGGGCGATCGACGGCCCGGTGGCGCCCGTGGAGTGCAACGGAGAAAACAGCGCCCAATGCTGCCGCGACATGTCTTTTTGCGCAATGCGCAAGATCTGGCAGCAGGTGCAGGAGGCCATCTGTAACGTGATCGACAACGTGACCTTACAGCAATTGCTGGATGATGGCCTGAGCCAACTCGATTAACTGTATACGGGGCGGAGCGGGCGCGCAGGCGCCCGACCGCAGTCAGGGGGGTATCCGGATATGATATGTGTAAATTGCGGCAGCCGTCTGGTGGGCAAAGTCGGGGTAGATCAATATTATTGCTGCGACTGCTGCGTTGAATTTAAGAGCGAGCCAAATCGGGTGGTGGTTTACAACCTGGAGGAAGACGGCACGCTGGTACTGCGCCGCTCGTACAGGACGAAAGGCCTGGAGGCGGTTTCGGCCCGGTAAAAAAAGAGTTGAACGGCAAACAAACCCGTGAATGTAGGGGGATGAAGGAATGGCCTTTGGCGGGAGCAGAACGGTGACGGTAGCGGCCCTGAAAATGGCAATGACTGACAGCCGGGAGGAAGAAACTCTGTTGAAAAACGAATACGCCGCGCATGGCGTCCGCACCGTGGCGGTAGACTACGGCGGCGATTATTTCAGCTCTATCCGCAAACTGGTGGAGAGAGCCGTCGTCGCCGCCAAAAGAGAAGGAGTGATCCGGGCGACGCACGGCGACGAGGGTTCCGTGGCTGGCGCGGCCCGGGAAGCGTTGAGCCAGGTCATGGCCAAAGCCGCCGGCCTGAATATCGGCGGTAAGATCAGTGTGGCCCGGGAAGGCGAGCATTTGAGCGTCGCGGTTTTCTTCGGCGTCGGTCTCCTCCACTTGGACGAAATCGCCGTCGGACTTGGGCACCGCGTCGTACCGAACAGTTGAGCGGGGCCAGGAAAATGCCGCTGCAAATAGCCGTGGACGGGCCGGCCGGGTCGGGGAAAAGCACAGCGGCCCGGCGCCTGGCCCGTGAACTGGGACTGACCTACTTGGACACCGGCGCGTTTTATCGTTGCGTGGCCCTGGCCGTTCTGCGCCGAGGCGTCGACCCGGCGAATGAGGCGGCGGTCACGACCGTCAGCGCCGGCCTGAACCTGAGTTTTTTGCCGGGAGCGGAGGCCGAACCAGATCGGGTTTTCTGCGACGGCGAAGATGTAAGTGAAGCCATCCGCCGGCCGGAAATCAGCCGCATCGTTTCGCTCGTGGCTGCCTACCCCGCCGTGCGGGAAAAACTGACGGAGCAAATGCGCCGGCTGGCCGCCGCCCACCCCGTGATCATGGACGGGCGGGACATCGGGACGCATGTGCTGCCAGAGGCGGACATAAAAATATTTCTCACCGCCTCGTCCCGGGAAAGGGCGCGACGGCGGTGGCGCGAACTGGAAACCGCCGGTCGGGCGGAGGGATTGACAGAAGAAAACGTCCTTGCGGAAATCGAAGCGCGGGATCGAGAGGACAGCAGCCGCGCCGCAGCCCCGCTGCGCCAAGCCGAGGATGCTCGCCTGATCGACGCCACGCGGCTTAACCCGGATGAAGTGGCGGCCCTGATCAGAGCGATAGTGACGGAGTACAGGGCGGGCGCAAAGCGGCCTAAGTACTGGTATGGACTCGACTAATATTAAACGAAAAATAACTGCTATTGAAGGAGTGAGAAGATGAGCGCCAAAGTTATTCCTTTGTTTGGCAAAATGCCCCACCGGCGTATTTGCGTGCTGTGTGAATGCGTCGGAGCAGTGTACACATTCCATGGCC
>JAISWK010000121.1 GCA_031270805.1 Gracilibacteraceae bacterium | reverse complement strand
CCGATTCGGCGTATACGGGACGATTGCCATCGTCCCCCGGGGCGCGCAACCCAGGACATCGTAGGGGCGGATGGCAATCCGCCCGTTGGTTTTCGGGACGATTGCCATCGTCCCCTACGGCAATACCGCCCGTTGGTTTTCGACTCCCTTTCTCACACAGTCTGCCGGTCCCAGTACGAGGCGCAGATTAGTAACTACCAATAATTTTTATCTACACCCATGATAAATAAATTGCTTGACAAAGCCGCCCGGCCCGGATATAATAATCAGCGGTAAGCGGTCGTGGCGGAACTGGCAGACGCGCTAGATTCAGGTTCTAGTGCTCGCAAGGGCGTGGAGGTTCAAGTCCTCTCGACCGCACCATACCAACCCCGGTTCAGGGCATGCGGGCCTGCAAAAACTCCCGGTGGGCCTCAGATAGCAATTCCGGCGTCGCCAGTCCCTGCGGGCAAAGTTCCGCGCATTTTCCGCAGTTCGTGCAGCGATCGGCGGCCGCGCCGGTCGGCATCAGCGTATTTTTGTACATAAAAACGTCGGTCGGATTCGGCTTGACCAGTTGGTAGGAATTGTATAATTTGAATACTTCCGGGATATCCACGCCGCTCGGGCAGGGGAGACAATAGCCGCAAGCGGTGCAGCCCACGCTTTTCTGCCTGCCGAATTCCGCCTGGATCCGCCGGATCAGTTCCCGTTCCTCCGCAGTCATAGAGTGCGCTTCCTCGCTGCTGAAAATGGAAAGATTATCCTCCAGCTGGGCCGGCGAACTCACGCCGCTCAAAATAACCGAGACTTCCGGCATATCGTAGAGCCAGCGAAAACACCATTCCACAAGCGAGCGGCGGACGGGAAAGGCCTCCGTAAGGGCGGCGACCGCCGGCGGCGCCTGAGCAGCCAGAAAACCACCGCGCAGCGGTTCCATGATCACGACCGGCACATTGCGGGCGGCGGCGTAACGCAAGCCCTCGATACCGACCTGGTTGTACTCGTCCAGGATATTCAGCTGAATCTGGGTCATATCCCAGGCAAAAGCGGTAATGATTTCCTTGAAAGCGGCGAGGGTGTTGTGCAGCGAAAAGCCCTTGTGCAGGATTTTGCCCTTGGCGACCATTTTGTCCAAAAAAGTAAAACCGTCCAAACGCCGCACCTTGTCCCAGTTGCCCGGATTCAGGTTGTGCAGCAGGTAAATGTCGATATAATCCGTCCTGAGCCGCGCCAGTTCCTCGTCCAGGTATTTTTCAAAATCAGCGGGGGCGTCGATACTCCAGAGCGGGGACTTGGTCGCGAGTACCACCCGCTTCCGATACCCGTCCCGCAGAGCCTTGCCCGTGACGACTTCGCTGTTGCCGTAAACATAGGCTGTGTCCAGGTAGTTGACGCCCGCCTCAATCGCGCGGCGCACAATACCCACCGCCTCTTTTTCCTCAGAGGGAAAACGCATGCAGCCGAGACCGAAGCGCGACACCCGCAAGCCGGTGCGACCAAATTCGTGACGTTTCATTTTTTTCACCCCGCGCCGCTCCGGGCGGCAAATGTGGATACTATAATTCGACGTTATAATATGTGTTTTATACACATTAACAGATAAATTTTACTGTAAACCGGCCGACCTGTCAATATGGCAAAAAATTTTCCGCCGCCGGCTGGGAAAAAGCGTAATTTTTTATCCGCCGCCACCATCTTAATTATAGGGGGAAATGCCGGTTCCCTCCCTGCCGGGAAAAATCTGCGCGGAAAAAATTTCCGGGAAAATTTTTTGCCGGAGAGCGAAAAACGCTTGACAACCAAGAACACCGGTGCTATACTCATTATCGAACATATGTTCGCAAAAGAAAGGGGTTCTTCCATGCTGAACAGCGACACAGTGAAAGCTCTCGATACGGCGCTGGCCCATATTGAGAAACAATTCGGCAAGGGTTCCATTATGAAATTGGGCGAGGCCTCGGCCCGGCTGGCCATCGAGGTGATTCCCACCGGTTCCATCGCCCTGGACTGCGCCCTCGGCGTCGGCGGCGTGCCCCGCGGGCGAGTGGTGGAGATTTACGGGCCGGAGTCCTCGGGCAAAACCACCGTCGCCCTGCACATTATCGCCGAAGCACAAAAAATGAATGGCGTAGCCGCCTTTATCGACGCGGAACACGCCCTGGATCCCGTCTACGCCAAAGCGCTGGGCGTCAACACGGACGAACTCTATATTTCCCAGCCGGACACGGGCGAGCAAGCGCTGGAGATCTGCGAAGCCTTGGTCCGCAGCGGCGCGTTGGATGTCGTCGTCATCGATTCCGTCGCCGCCCTCGTACCGCGGGCCGAGATCGAGGGCGACATGGGAGACAGTCACGTCGGCCTGCACGCCCGCCTCATGTCCCAGGCTCTGCGCAAGCTGACCGGCGCCATCAGCAAAAGCAAGACCTGCGTGATTTTCATCAACCAGATCAGGGAAAAAGTCGGCGTGATGTTCGGCAGCCCGGAAACGACCACCGGCGGCCGGGCGCTGAAATTTTATTCCTCGGTGCGCATGGACGTGCGCAAGATCGATGTGATAAAGCAGGGGCAGGATATTCTGGGCAACCGTACCCGCGTCAAAATCGTCAAAAACAAGGTGGCGCCGCCCTTCAATTTCGCCGAATTCGATATTATATACGGCGAGGGCATATCGCGCGAGGGAAGCCTGGTCGATCTGGGCGTGGAAACCAAGGTGCTGCAGAAAGCCGGTTCCTGGTACTCCTATAAAGGCGAGAGACTGGGCCAGGGACGCGAAAACGTAAAAGAAATACTGCGGCAGAACAGTGAGACGGCGGCGGAGATAGAGGCAAAAATCAGGGAGTATATCCACCGCGGCGCCCCGGCGGCCGGAGAACCGGATACCGCAGCGGAGGACGACTTGGCGGAAATCAACCTGTATGATGAGGAATAGCCGTCAGGATAAAAACGGGGGTAAAAACGGCGCTCCCCTGCCGGCGGCGCTGGAATTGCTGGCGCGGCGGGCGCTGACGGCGCGGGAAACCCAAGACAAACTCCGCGAGCGGGGGTTCGGGGCGGAAGAGACGGAAGAAACCCTCCGCCGCCTCTCGGACTGGGGCTATATTGACGATGACGCCTACGCACGCCGTTATTGCCGCCTCAAGCGGGAACGACGCTCGCTGCGGCGGATCAGACTGGAAATCCGGCGGCGCGGCGTAGAAGACGATCTTGTCGCCGCCGCCCTGGCGGAGGAGTATCCGCCGGAACAGGAGCAGATCAACTGTCTGCGCCTCTTGCACCAAAAAGGAGCGCCCGCCGCCCTCAAAACAGCGGCGGCTCTTTCCCGGCAGGGCTATGCCGAAAGCCATATCCGCCAAGCTCTCGAATCTTTCGCCCGGGAGGCGGCGGCGAATCCTGAGCCGCATTGGGATAATTGAGCCGGCGGCAGGAATTTGCCGGCGGAACGCGAAATATACCCATGAACTAAAGGCTCCGGCCTGAATAAGAATTGGAGGGGGAAAACATGGGAACAAAAGTAGCGATAAACGGCTTCGGGCGGATAGGTCGTCTTTGTCTGCGGGCTATTCTCGCTTCACCGGGCGATATTGAGGTATTAGCCGTCAACGACCTGGGCGCCGCCGATTTGCTGGCGCATTTGCTCAAATATGACTCTACGCACGGAACGCTGGCGGACGAGGTCACGGTGCGGGGCGATTCCATGCAAGTGGGCGGACAGACCATCAAGCTCCTGTCGGAAAAGGCTCCCGCCGCTTTGCCTTGGAAAGACCTGGGCGCCGACATCATTATCGAGTCGACGGGGCGCTTCACGGCGCGCAAGGACGCGGCCGGACATTTGGAGGCGGGGGCGAAAAAAGTCATTATTTCCGCTCCGGCCAAAGAAGAAGATATTACGATCGTCTTGGGCGTGAATGAAGACAAGTACGATCCGGCCAAGCACCATGTTGTTTCCAACGCTTCTTGCACGACCAATTGTCTGGCGCCGGTGGCCAAGGTTATCCTCGCGGAATTCGGCATTGAAAAAGCCATGATGACGACGACTCATTCCGTGACCAACGACCAGCGCATCCTTGATTTGGAACACAAGGATTGGCGGCGGGCCCGCGGCGCCTTTCAATCCATGGTGCCGACGACGACGGGCGCGGCCAAGGCGGTGGCCCTCGTGCTGCCGGAGCTTAAGGGCAAGATGAACGGGCTGGCTGTGCGCGTGCCCACTCCGAATGTTTCCCTCGTGGATCTGGTCGCCGTCACGGGCAAAAATGTGACGCGGGAAGAAGTGAACGACAAACTGCGGGCGGCGGCGGAAGGCCCGCTCCGGGGTATTCTGGCCTATACGGAATTACCGCTCGTTAGCCGCGATTTTAACGGCGATGCCAACAGTTCCATCGTGGACGGACTGTCAACCATGGTGCTGGACGGCAATCTACTGAAAGTGTTTGCTTGGTACGACAACGAGTGGGGCTATTCCAACCGTGTCGTTGACCTCGTTAAATACTGCGCCGGAAAAGGTTATTAATTTTCAGGGAGGCAAAAATGCGCCGGACGAAAATCATCTGCACAATGGGACCTGCCTCCGACTCACCGGAAATAGCGAGCAAAATGATAGCGGCGGGCATGAATATTGCCCGGCTGAATTTTTCCCACGGCAGTCATGAGGAACACGCCAAGCGGATTCACACGCTCCGGATGGAAGCGTTGAAGGCCGATTATGACCTGGGTATCCTGCTGGACACGAAAGGGCCGGAAATCCGCACCGGTCTCGTGCCGGACGAAGGGGTGGAACTCACGGCCGGACAGGATTTTGTCCTGGACTTGACCGAAGAAACCGGTTCCGCTTCCCGGGTGGCTGTCAGCTATATCGATCTGTGGCGGGACGTAAAGGAAGGCGACAGCATCCTCCTGGACGACGGGCTGATTGAGCTTGCCGTGCGCGAGACCCGGGACGGGGAAATACTGACCAGCGTAGTCAACGGCGGTCGGCTCAAATCCCGAAAAGGCGTTAACGTACCGAATGTGGCCATTCAATTGCCGGCGCTGACAGAAAAGGATATGGCGGATATTGTTTTCGGCGTCGAGCAGCAGGTGGACTTCATCGCGGCCTCATTCACCCGCAAGGCGGCCGATATACTGGAGGTGCGCGCCGTGGTGGAAAAACACGGGGCGGATATCAAGATCATTGCTAAGATAGAAAACCGGGAGGGTCTGAGCAATATCGACCAGATCATCGAAGTGGCCGACGGCGTTATGGTGGCGCGCGGCGACCTCGGCGTGGAAATCCCGGTGGAAGAAGTGCCGATCTGCCAGAAAGAAATAATCAACAAGTGCAACAACGCCGGTAAACCGGTGGTTGTAGCCACGCAAATGCTTGATTCCATGATGCGGAACCCGCGTCCCACCCGGGCGGAAACCAGCGACGTCGCGAACGCTATTCTCGATGGCACCGACGCCATCATGCTTTCCGGCGAGACGGCGGCCGGCCTGTACCCGCTCCAATCATTGGAAACAATGGCAAAAATAGCCTGCAGAACGGAAGACATTATGTTTCAAAAAGAGGAGCGGCGGCGGGTTTCCTACCAGCCGAACGTGGCTGAAGCTATCGGGCACGCCAGCAACACAATCGCCCGGGATTTGAACGCCTCGGCTATTATCACGCCCACGCAGAGCGGCGTTACGGCCCGCATGATTTCCAAATTTCGCAGCAAAGCGCCGGTCGTGGCCGCCACGCCTCGAGCCGCCACTGCTCGCAGCCTCAGTATCAATTGGGGCGTTTATTCCGTCCTTATTCCGGAAATCCATGAGACCGACGAATTACTCTCGGTGTCCGTCAATGAGGCACTGGCGAAAAAATTCGTTAAAACAGGCGACGTCGTGGTTCTGACGGCGGGGGTGCCCGTCGGCAAGGTCGGAGCCACCAACCTGATTAAAGTCCAGGTGGTCGGCAATGTCCTGGGCCGGGGAATCGGGATCGGGCGGGAGCGTTACACCGGCGTCGTCAACACGTCGCTGCAGCCGGAGGAATTTAAAGCCGGTGATATCCTGGCCGCGCCATTTACTGATCTGGAACATATCGCCGTCATGTCCAAAGCCGGCGCGATAGTGGTGGAAACGGGCGGGTTGACGTCTCACGCCGCCATAGCCGCCTTGCAGTTCGGGATCCCCACCATTGTCGGCGTTCAGGACGCCATGCTCAATATGAAGGACGGCGCCACCGTCACGGTAGACGCTCTGACCGGCGTAGTGTATGAGGGCGCGGTAATGATGATTTGACGCCATGCCGGAAAACCAGCTGAAACTTGGCCAAACATTAATATTTACCACAGACGCCGATCTTTACCGTGATATTTACAAAGCGCGAATTGTCGGCGTTTTTTCTGATCGAATCGATTTGGATATTCCGCTGCACAAGGGGTATCTTTTGCTTATTCCGATCGGGACGACGCTGCGCGTCCTGCAGGCGGATTCGAATCGGGTGCTGACCGCTCAGGTCGTGGCGCGGCGGACGGTGGAAAAAATATGGAGCATCAGCGTGCCCCATCTGGAGCGGCATGAACGCCGGAGCAGGACTATCGCCATCGGCAGCGGCAAGGGCGGCGTCGGCAAGACGACCCTCAGTATCAATTTAAGTCTGGCCCTCTGTCGTCTGGGCAAAAGAGTACTCATTTTTGACGCCGACATCGGTATGGCCAATGTGGAAGTTTTGCTGAAACTCAATAATCCGCGCAATCTGACCAATGTCCTGAACGGGGAATGCGGACTGCGTGACGTGGTCACGACCGCGCCGGGCGGACTGAAAATTATTCCCGGCTCCAGCGGTATTTCCGCCTTAACTTCATTGGACGCATTGCAATTTAACCGTATTCTTTCCGGTTTTACCGAGATGGAGCCGGAATTTGATATTTTTATCATTGACACCAGCGCCGGCATTTCCGACCTGGTACTCAAGTTCTTGGAAGCGGCGGATCAGCAGATTCTCATAACCACGCCGGAGCCGCACGCTATGGTCGACACCTTTGCCGTGGCCAAGGCTCTGGCCGGCCGCAGCGGTCGCTTTACCCCGTTCCTGGTATTCAACCGCTGTGAGTCTGAAGCCGAGGCTAATCGCTGCCTGGAACTTTTCCACCGGGCCTCGGCTCAGTTTCTGCGCCTAAAACCGGAGATGATCGGCTGGATTTATGACGATAAAAAAGTACTCCGTTCCTTGAAGGAGCAAGTACCGCTGATTTTGAGCGATCCGGACGGAATGTACGCGCAGCAGGTATTGGCCATAGCCGGCCGCCTTACGGGGCAGCCGCCCGCGGCGCCAAAAACATCAGGCATCGCCTCTTTTTTCCGCCGGATGCAAAGAGGGTTTCGTTGAATTTCGGGGTTTTGCTCAATCGGCGGCGACGCGTTCCGGATGGGTGTAAATATTCATCCGCTCCCGCCGGGCGAAACCGATAACCGTAATCCCCAGCTCCCGCGCCAGTTCCAGGGCCAAATCGGTCGGCGCGGAAGCACCGGCAATGAGGGGACAGCCCATTTTGCCCGTTTTGATCAGAATCTCCGAGGAAATCCGGCCGCTGAACACGACGGCGTGGCGGGCAACGTCGTCTCCCTGCCGCAGAGCCTGACCGTAAAGTTTGTCCAGGACATTGTGCCGGCCGATGTCGAAAGCAAAACAGGACAGCTTCCCGTCCGCAGCCAGCGCGCCTTCGTGTACGCCGCCGGTTTGGCGGAAAATAGCGGAGGCGGCCTCAAGCAACTCCATATAATGGTAAATATCTTGGACTTTTACCTGCCAATCGCGGGCAATCTGCCTGGATTTGGCCATCCGCGCGTCATTGACGAAGTAAAAGGATGTCCGCCCCTTGCCGCAACAGGAAGAAATCCCCCGCTTCAGGAACATATCCTCGCTCAGCGGGTCGGTGCTTTTCGTCTCAATTGCAGCCAGCCCCCGGCGCCGGTTCAGGCGGAGGGAGCTTATATCGGCCGGCGCCGCGACAATGCCCTCGGAAACCAGAAACCCCGTGATCAAATCCTCTTCCCCGCCGGGGGAGCAGACCAGGGTAACAAGCTCTTTCCGGTTCAAATAAACGGTGAGGGGCAGTTCCGTCGCCACGGTTTCCTCCGCCGCCGCGACATGGCGGCCGTTGATTTTCACGACTGCGCCGGCGGGCGCGACGGCGGCGATCTCGCTTGCCGGCGGCGGGTTTGCCTCTCCGCTCTGATTGTTATGGTTCGGTCTCATCGCCCGGCGGCGCGACGCCGGCCCGCGACTAAAGCCAGCAGAGCCAGCCCCAGCAGCGCGGCGACCGGGATCCAGCGCCGCGGCTCGCGCCACTCCGCCGGCAGGGCCGGGAGTTTTTCCCGGAGGCGCGCCAGGCGCGCCTCGTATCGACTCCGGTTTTGCTCGATTTCATCCCGCATTTGCAGCGTCCGCGTCAGCAGGGCCTGCAATTCACGCTGCCGCCGTTGCGCGGCTGTTTCAGATCTTTGTAATCGATTCATGTTTGTTCCTCCATCGTAGGGGCGCGCAACCCAGGACATCGTAGGGGCGGATGGCCCGTTGGGTTTCGGGACGATTGCCATCGTCCCCTACGGATAGGGGCGCGACCGCGCGAAGCGATGAAGGGAAGCGCCCCTATCGGCAGCAACACACCGCCTCGCACTAAACAGATAAGTGAAAACGCGAGCGAGGCGGTGATGTTGCAACGAGGCATACCGCCCGATCCGGCGTATACGGGACGATTGCGAGAGACTTACCCAGCGCACCCCGCCGCTTCGCGGCACCCGTCCCTAATCCCTAATCCCTAATCCCTAATCCCCACGAATGAGCTCTTAA
>JAISWK010000184.1 GCA_031270805.1 Gracilibacteraceae bacterium | reverse complement strand
CCAGTCTCAGTTGCAGAGGGCTTACCAACAGCTCGGAGACTCGCTGGGTAAGTCTCTCGCAATCCGCCCGTTGGTTTTCGGGACGATTGCCATCGTCCCCTACGGCAATACCGCCCGATTCGGCGTATAAGGGACGATTGCCATCGTCAGACTGTGCAAGATCAGGACAAAATGGGGACGGCAGCAACCCCCGGGTATCGTAGGGGCGCGCAGTGCGCGCCCGTGTCCCCCATTTTGTTCTGCGGGCGCGAAAGGCGCGCCCCTACGACTCCCTTTCTCGCACAGTCTGACGGTTCTATTTAGTCTTTGATGCGGAACTGGCTGAACAGACTGTCACCCACCTCCGGTTGCTCAAGCAGCCGGTCGAAAAGCCGGTTCCGGAAGTTGTAGATGGATCGGGAAATTCGGGGCGCCGTAGTTCTCGTTGAAAAGAGGAGCGAATACAGTGGGTTCTGGTGTTCATGAGAGCCAAGTTGCTGAAGAGACGATCCTGCTTGGGCGGATTTGGTTTGAACACGCTGCACCTCCTGCTTTTTGGTAATACAATAAATACAATAAATGAATGAAGAAAAAAGTTGACAGCAGAGAAAAACGGTGGTACACTATTATCGAACATGTGTTCGGCTAGATGTTTAAGGTGCGGGGGGAAACAGAGATGACGCCGAAAAAATTGCTGGAGGCCTGGAACAGGGAAATTTTACCACAATTGTATGACGGGCCGCCGCCGGGACGATCGCCCCGCCCCCGGGCGAAGGCCATGTCCGCGGCTGCGCTGGCCTATTTCCGCGGTGAAGGGGCAGAATGGCCGCGGGATGTTAATTGCCCCTTTCTGCAATCATACCCGCAGTTTCTTGTCGACGCTCTGACGGGTGAAGGGCGGGAAATGGCCGTCCGGATGCTCTTGGCCTGGGAACAGCTGTCGGGTTGCCATTTCGTGGATTACACGGACACGGATAAAAAAGCCCTGCGCGGCATGGGCAAGACCTTTGCCGAACTCATGCGCTGGCAGGAAGGACGGAGCAAAAATATATATTCATGCGGGCATGAGCAGTTCGGGACGCTCATGGTCGAGCTTTTTCCGGCTCAGGCCACGGAATACGCGATCAGTCAGTTGCAGCGAATCACCCGGCGGAAAAATCCGGCCTATATCTCCGTTTTATTCATGGCGGGCGAACTCATCCGTCGGGCGCCCGGCGCTTATCCCGAATGGGAACAGGAGATGGAGGAAGTTATCAGTCGCAAACTGGCCAAACCCGGCGACAACTATGAGGAATTCCTGACGCTCCTCTACCGGTATTGGGAGTTTATTCCCGGATTGGAAGCGATTTTGGCGGCCGAACTGATGCGCTGCGGTTATGCGGCCACCTGGGTTCGGGGTCATTTGCGCGCCACGGCGGAATTCCGGGAATTAGCGGCCAAACTGGCCCTGCCGGAACATTTTTACCCCATGCTCATCTGTGCCGGCTGCAATTGCCGCGATGTGTACGCGCCGGGCTATATGCGGGATCTGCTCCGGAACGACCCGCAACTTTACCGCGCGACCTACCGCGCCCTGCTGGCCCGGCAAGACATCCAGACCGCCGCCGCCGCCTTCCCTCTCCTGTCACTTCTGCGGGCCGCCGGGGAGGGAGAGCGGGAAGCGGCGGAACTGGACGGCTGCCTGAGCAGTCTGGGCAGCCTGAAGCCTTGGGCGAAACTGGCCAGCCGATTCACCGGCGAGCGGCGAACCCGAGTGTTTATCCGCCGGTTGATGCTGCTCTTTGAGCATGTGCCCGCTGCGGAGGCGCTCATCCGGAATTTGCTGGCCCGGAAACGCCGGAGCGCCCCGGCTGTTTATTATAAATTGCTCCAGGGTTTCATCGCCGGACACGACCCGGCCTGGTGCGGGCGCTCCCGGGCCGAATCCTGTCTGCTCCTGACGGAGCGGGGCGGGGTGGAAGCGAGTGATATTTTCTTCGCTTGGAGCCTGAAACCCAAAATCATGAATAAAGGTGACATGCTGAGCCTTATCGCCCGTTACCCGGAAGCGGCGGCCGGCGGTTCCGGCCTCTTGCCGCCCGAACCCCTGGTGGAACTGTTGACCCGCAATTCCATGCAAGTGCAAAAAGCGGCGGAAAAGCTCTTGACCTCACGTGAAGACGAGGCGCGCGCGGCCTTGGAGCAAAACTGGCCTTGATCAGGATAATCCCTGTAGCGCGGCAAAAAAAAACAGAAACCCTGGGCAGAGTTCCTGTATAAGGATTTGTCAAAAAAGAATACTATTTTTCAATAATGGCTTCTGTGGCGCAGACTTCAGAACATGCGCCGCACTCGGAACATGCGTCCGCGTCGATAACATACTTGCCGTCGCCTTCGCTGATAGCAGCGGCAGCGCACTCATCCAAGCAGGAACCGCAACTGATGCAATCATCGGTAATCACATACATTGGTCGAACCCTCCTTTGCTCAATTTCAAAAACACTATATCAGAGAGTTTTGCAAAAGGCAAGGGTTAAATCAAATAAAATCAGGGCCCGCAGAAAAATTCGCCTTGTTATACTTACAATACAACAGAGAGGTGGGGGCAAGTGAGCAAAATCATGGTTGTGGACGACGATCCCCATTTGCGCGAACTGGTGCGCGCACAGCTGACCGGCGGCGGGTTCGGCGTCTGTACGGCGGCGGACGGGCGGGAGGCGCTGCAGAAAATAGGCGAGGAAAACCCGGACCTGGTCATAGCGGACGTGATGATGCCGCGAATGGACGGCTTCGAGTTATGCCGCTGTTTGCGTCAATATTATGAAAATCTGCCCGTACTCATGCTGACGGCCAAAAGCGGAATCGCGGACAAGGTCAGAGGTTTTGAACTGGGCGCCGACGATTATCTGACCAAGCCCTTCGCAGGCGACGAACTGTTGATGCGGGTGCGGGCCCTGTTGCGGCGTTACAAAATCGAGGCCTCGCAGTCGGCGCAGGCGGGGGCCGTGACGATTGATGGCGCGAGCCGCAGCGTCACGGTGGATAACGAGCGGATGGATATTCCGCGCAAAGAATTCGATCTGCTGTTCAAGCTGGCCGGCTTTCCCGGCCGCACCTTTTCCCGCGCCCAGCTGATCGAGGATATATGGGGCTATGACTTCGAGGGCAACGAGCGGACGCTGGACGTGCATATCGGCCGCCTGCGCGAGCGATTCCCGCCGGAGCGCTCTCGCTTCAAAATAACGACCGTGCGCGGCCTGGGCTACAGGCTGGAGGTTCTGCCATGAAAAGGCAGTTCGGGCGGCCGGACTGGGGCGACCGGGGGCGGAGGAACCGGGGCGGTTGGGGGCGCGGGCGCCGGGGCGACTGGGCGGGCGAGAGCCGGGAGGATCGGGCCTGGGCGCAGTTCGGGCGGCCGGAAGGGGCCGGCGGGTACCCGGCGGTTAACCCGTGGTATTTCCTCCTGGCTCTTTGCGCGTTGGCCCTCTGTTTTACGGCCGCTTTCTACTTGGGTCGGACCCTGTTCGGAGAGCGGTTCTCCCGGCTGGCCTCTTTTTTGCTCATGGCGCTGATCGGTTTCATTATCTTTTTCCTTGCCGCCCATATCGCCGGTCTTGCCGCCGGCCACCTGAAGGGCGGACGGGGAGACGACCGGCGCTATCACTTCCAGCTATTGGAGGCGATGGACAGGATCGCCCACGGGGACTTCAATGTTTTTGTGGCCCCGGACGCGTATGATATTCGCTATCTCAGCATCGCCCACGGCTTGAATGAGATGGCCCGCAACCTGGGGACGCTGGAAAACATGCGCCAGGATTTTATTTCCAATGTGTCCCATGAAATCCAGTCCCCCCTGACCTCCATCAGCGGATTTGCCGCCTTGCTCCGGGACGAAACGCTGCCGGCCGAAAAACGGGCCCATTATCTCGGCGTCATCGAGGCGGAAAGCCGGCGTCTCTCCAGCTTGAGCGACAACCTGCTCAAATTGTCGGCGCTGGACGCGGGCGACAAACCGCCGGCGCCGCGGCTATACCGTCTGGACAAGCAGCTGACCGACATCGCCCTGATGCTGGAGCCGCAATGGAACGCCAAAAATATCACGCTGGAAGCGGAACTGCCGAAAACGGAAGCGCGGGGGGACGAGGCCCTGCTCTCCCAGGTCTGGGTCAACCTCCTGCACAACGCGATCAAATTTACGCCGGCGGGCGGGCGCATCAGTCTGACCCTGACGGCCACCGGCCCGGATATTATCTGCCGGATCAGCGACAACGGCCCAGGCATAGGGCCGGAGGACATCATTCATATTTTTGAGCGGTTTTATAAGGCGGACAAAGCCCGCGACCGTTCACTCGGCGGCAGCGGGCTGGGATTGTCGCTGGTGAAAAAAATCGTCGAGCTGCACGGCGGCCGGGTGGAAGCGGAAAGCGTCCCCGGGGAAGGGACGACATTTTCCGTAATTCTTCCCGGTTTAATAAGCTCCGTTTAAGTTCCGTTTAAGCTCCGTTTAAGCTCCGTTTAATTTCCGGTCGTATCATTAAGCCTGTTCGAGTTCGATACAGGGCCTGACCAAAACGGCCGCCAATGAAAGGAGCTTATCGTCATGAGAAAATTTTCCAACTTCCGCCATCACCATCATCACCACCATCACCCCAACTCGTTCTGGCATAACTTGAGCGCCTACACAATCGACGCGGCCCAATGCACACGCTGCGGGCTTTGCCAAAAGGTCTGCCCGGCGGAGGCCGTGACAGGCGAGCGCGAGACGGGTTTTAGCATCGACCGCGCACGCTGCGGCCATTGCGGGCTTTGCGCCGCCAGATGCCGCGCCGGGGCCATCGGGCGGAAAATCGGCTGGGACGGACTTAAAACAGGAAAGGAGCGGGCCTGATGACAAAACCGGTGATTGAAGTCAGCGAACTGGTCAAACGATACGATAAATCCCCGCGGCCCGCAGTCGACGGCGTGAGTTTTACGGTGCGGGAAGGAGAGTTTTTCGCCTTCCTCGGCCCGAACGGCGCGGGCAAAACCACCGTTATTTCTATTTTGACGACGACTCTGTCCAAAACCTCCGGCAGCGTATTGATCGCCGGCTACGACGCGGAAAAGGAAGCGAAGCTGGTACGGGAGAAAATAGGGATTATTTTCCAACAACCGAGCCTTGATTTGCAGCTGACGGCGGAGGAAAACATCCGCCTGCACGCCTGCCTGTACGGTTTGTACGGCTACCGGCCGGCTTTCCGCCTCATGCCCGCCGCCTATAAAAAACGGGTGACGGCGCTGGCCGGGATTGTCGGAATCGAGGACGTCCTGTTCAAGCCGGTCAAAAAACTGTCGGGCGGGATGCGGCGCAAGCTGGAAATCATCCGCAGCCTGATTCATACGCCGGCCATCCTTTTTCTGGACGAGCCGACCCAGGGGCTGGACGCCGTGAGCCGCCGCGGGTTGTGGGACTATATCGGCGGCGTGCGGCGCGAGTACGGCACGACGGTGTTTCTGACCACGCACTATATTGACGAAGCGGAACAGGTCGACCGGGTCTGCCTCATCAACCGGGGGCAAATCGCCATATCCGGCTCGCCGGACGAGATGAAGCAAAATATGCTGCGGCGGGAACTGATTTTGGACGCTGCGGACAGAAAACAGCTGATTTGGGAACTGACCGTCCTGGGTTTGCCCTATCGGACGAACGAGCATGTCGTCGTGCCGCTGCGGGAGCAAAACGCGCAGGACATCATTGCCCGCCTGGAAACACGTCTGACGACGCTGAAAATCCAGGAACCGTCCCTGGAGGACGCCTATGTGGAATACCTGGCCCGGACAGAAGGAGCGGCGGCATGACGGCCTATGCCCCGCCCGGCCGGAAATTCGGGCTGGCGCGTGAAGTGAACGCCGTCGCCGCCATTGCGGCCCGGGACGTCGCCCTTATGCTCAAATCGCCGGGAACGCTGATGATGAGCCTGGTTATGCCCATTGTCTTCATGGGTTTGCTGGGCGGCAGCCTGGCCCAAAACATGGCCGGGGGGCTGGATTTTCACTACGGGCGCTTCATGCTGGTCGGGATGTTGGTCAACATGCTTTTCATGACCACGGTAATGGGTCTGGCCTCCCTCGTGGAAGACCGGATGAAGGATTTTACGCAAGAGATGA
>JAISWK010000114.1 GCA_031270805.1 Gracilibacteraceae bacterium | reverse complement strand
GTAAAAACAAGTCCGGGCTAAAAGTAGAAAAGTATGTTGAAATGATGGATGAAAGGCAGAAGGAAATTTGGAAAGTCATATGCTCTTTATAGAATAGAAAAGTTATACTATACAACCTGTGGCGCTGCAAGCCGCTGCCATCAAGTACTACAGCCGTTTTTGCTTTCATGCGGAGGAAACTCAAGCAAGGCGCGGTCAGCGGCATACGGGAGCGAGTGGCCGCTATTATCCAGCAAAACTTGGCGGAAGTCGGCGTAACAGTGGAAATCGTGGTGGCGGACGGCACGACCATGTTCGCCGGTCTGCGCGACGGTTCCCTGGACACGGGCCTCATTACCTGGACGACCCTGCCCGCGAACCCCATATATTACCAGAATCTGTTAAGCCCGAATGTGGTCAACCACGCCAATATCCGGGACGACACGTATGTACCTCTGATTAACGCCATCAATGCCGAGCAGGATCGGGAAAAACGGGTCGGGCTGGTCAAACAGATCGAAGCGCTCTTGGCGGAACACGCCGCTTACGTGCCCCTCTACCACGAGCATACTTTCGTCCTCCGGTCGCCGCGGGTGGAGGGGCTGACGATTATTAACACAGAGGCGCCCTGGGAATGGCGGGTAAACGATTAAACCGGAGGTGAGGCGAACTGCCCTGGAATTTGGCGGACTCGAGCCAGCCGCCCCTGCTGGAAGCCCGGAATCTGCGAATTACATTTCGCCGCGGCCGCCGAGAATTTGCCGTCGTGGAGGATATGACATTTTCCCTGGCGGCGGGACAAACTCTGTGCCTAGTGGGGGAGTCCGGCTGCGGCAAAAGCGTTACCGGCAACGCCGTGCTGGGTTTGCTGCCCCAGGGGAGCGGCCGGGTAGCCGGAGGGGAAATCCTTTTTGCCGGTCGGGACTTGGTCGCTTTATCCGCCGGGGAGATGCGCCGGATCCGAGCCGGCAAAATCTCGATTATTTTTCAGGACCACGCCGCATCCCTCAACCCCGCGCACACCATCGGCCGGCAATTGACGGAAAGCGTTCGGACGCGGGAAAAAGTTCTGGGGCGCGGCGTCAGCCGCCGCGAGGCTTATGGGGAAAGCCTGGCCCTGTTGGAGCGGATGGGCGTCACGTCCCCGGTTTGGCGGATGAGGCAGTATCCCCATGAGCTTTCGGGGGGAATGCGGCAGCGGATCCTGATCGGCATGGCTCTGGCGAAAAAACCGCTTCTCCTGATTGCCGACGAGCCGACGACCGCGCTGGACGTGACCGTACAGGCGCAAATCCTGGATTTGATGAGCCATTTGCGCCGCGCCATGGACACGGCTATCCTTTTTATCACGCACGACATGGGCGTGGTGGCGGAAATCGCCGATTTTGTCCTGGTCATGTACGCCGGGCAGATGGTGGAATACGATTACGCCGGCGGGATTTTTCGCAACCCGCTCCATCCTTACACGGAGGGCCTGCTGCGCAGCATTCCCCAGCCCGGGCGGACGGGCGAACGTCTTTTCGCCATTGAAGGCGCGGTGCCGGATTTGGAAAACTTACCGCCGGGTTGCCGTTTTCGCGAGCGTTGCCCCTACGGGCGGCCGCTGTGCGCGCGGATGCCTCCGGTGACGCAGCTGGAGACCAAACAGGTGCGCTGCTGGCGCTTTGCGCCCGGGGGAGAAAAAATTGAGGCATAGGGAGGGAGGGAGCGGCCGGCGGTGGATATTTTGGCGGTGCGGGAGATTAAAAAATATTTTTTCGCCGGGACGGGCCTCTGGGGCCGGCCGGCCCGAGCCATCAAAGCCGTGGACGGCGTGAGTCTGACGGTGCGGCGCGGCCAGACGGCGGGCCTGGTGGGGGAATCCGGCTGCGGCAAGTCCACCCTGGGCCGGACGATTTTGCGCCTGTTCGCCCCTACGGCCGGGCGCGTGCTGCTGGGCGGCGAAGATATTACGGATTACCCGCCGGCCCGTCTGCGCCCGTTGCGCCGGAAAATGCAAATGATTTTTCAAGACCCTCTGGCCGCCCTCAATCCCCGCCTGACGGCGCTGGCCGCAGTCGAGACTCCATTGCGCTCCTATGGGCAGGGCAAAGAGGAACGGCGGCGCTTGGCGCGGGAAATGCTGCGCGTGGTGGGCTTGAACGCCTCCTGTGAGGGGAAGTACCCGCATGAAATGTCCGGCGGGCAGCGCCAGCGGGTGGTAGTTGCCCGGGCGATGGTGCTGGAACCCCAGTTCGTGGTGTGCGACGAACCGGTCTCGGCGCTGGATGTTTCCGTGCGGGCCCAGGTGCTGAACCTGCTCCGGGACATGGGGGAACGGCTGGGCTTGTCCTACCTTTTTATTTCGCATGATTTGAGCGTCGTTTACTATTTCTGCGATTGGGTCTATGTCATGTACCTGGGAAAAATCGTGGAGGAAGCCGCGCGGGAGGAAATTTTTGCCCATCCCGCCCACCCTTACACGGAAGCTCTGCTGTCCGCCGTGCTTTTACCGGATCCAGGCCAAAAACGGGTGCGGATAATCTTGCAGGGCGATCTGCCCGACCCGCTGAACCCACCGGCGGGCTGCCGCTTCTATTCACGTTGTCCGTATGCCGTGCCTCGCTGTGAGGAAGAACCGCCGTTGCGGGAACTCCGGCCCGGTCATCGGGCGGCCTGCTGGCTGCACTGAGCAAAGACGGGTTATTATTATGCTGCGATTTATTGTCAGGCGTATTTTACAGGCTATCCCGATATTTATCGGCATCACCGCCATTGTGTTTGCCTTGGCCAATTTGGCGCCGGGGTCGCCGGCCGATGTGGTCGCTGCCGCCGGTAACTTGCCCGAAGCCGCCTATGAAGAGCTGAAAACAGCACTGGGACTGGACAAACCCCTGCCGGTGCGCTACGCTCTCTGGCTCGGCCGTCTGCTGCACGGGGATCTGGGTTTTTCCAGCAACGCTCACCGGCAGGTCTGGGATCTGATCGGCCAGCGGATCGGGCCTTCGCTCCTCTTGGCCGGCACGGCCATCCTGCTGGCTCTGACTGTCGGCGTGGCGCTTGGCGTCATGGCCGCTTACCGGCCTTATTCGCGCTGGGACAATATATCTTCGGCCCTGTCTTTTATCGGGGTCTCCACCCCGAATTTCTTTCTCAGCCTCCTCTTGATCTATATTTTCGCGGTGCGGCTGGGCCTCTTGCCGGCTCAGGGCATGTACTACACCGGGCACAAATCTTTATCCGGCCTGCTGCTTCACTTGCTCATGCCGGCCTCGGTGTTGGGACTGCAGATGGTCGGCAATTTTGTCAAGCAAACCCGGAACAGTATGCTGACGGCGCTGAACGAGGAATATATCAAAACCGCCCGAGCCAAAGGGTTGGGCGAAGCGGCCGTCGTGCTGAGACATGCGCTGCGCAACGCCTGGATTCCCGTCGTCGCGACTCTGGGGATGACTGTGCCGACCCTGGTCGGCGGCGCCGTGGTCACGGAACAGATATTCGGCTGGCCGGGCATCGGCAGCCTGATGGTACACTCGATCAACACACGTGATTACAACACTATTATGGGGATCACGGTTCTCGTGTCCTTGGGGGTGCTGGCCGTCAATATTGTTTTGGACGCGGTCTATTCCCTGCTTGATCCCCGGATCAAAGTATGAGTGATTTTCTGAAAAAATACAGCCGGCATCGATTGGCTATGGCCGGGTTGATCTTTTTGTTCCTGGAAGTGCTGCTGGCGCTGACTATACCGATATTTCTCCCCCTGGATCCGATCGCCATCAGCAGATCGTTCAACGCGCCCCCGGACGCGGAGCACATTCTGGGCACGGACGGCGTAGGGCGCGACGTCCTGGCCCGCGTGATTTACGGCGGCCGGCTGTCCCTCTTTATCGGCGTGGCTTCGGTGGCGATCACCGTCAGCATCGGTTTGCCCCTGGGCCTCATCGCCGGGTATTACCGCGGCCCGGCCGAGAGCGTAATCATGCGGGCGGCGGAAACTTTTTTGTCCATCCCGCTCATGGTTTTCGTCTTGGTGGTCGTGGCCATCGTCAAAGCCACGGCCTGGAATGTGGCTCTTATCATCGGGGGCCTCGGTTGGCCGGCTGTGGCCAAACTCATTTACGCCAGCGTGCTGGCGGAAAGCGCCAAAGAATATGTGGAGGCCGCCCGGGTGCTGGGCCGGCCCAACCATGTCGTCGCCTGGCTGGAAGTGCTGCCCAATGCCATATCGCCCCTCTGGGCCCAGATCGCTTTTCGCATCTCGCAGGCGATCATGATCGAAGCGAGCCTGAGTTTTCTCGGGGCGGGGATTCAGCCGCCCGCCGCGTCTTGGGGTAATATTATGTACGCCGCCCAGGACTTGGCGGTGCTGACCAATAGGCTCTGGATCTGGCTGCCGCCCGGTATATGCCTGGTATTGACTGTTATGAGCATCAACCTGGTCGGCGAAGGGATCCGCGACGTTTTGGATCCGAAAATGAATAATAATTGAAGCAAAGGAGCATTCCTGTAATCGTCTAAAATCGGGTTTGAGCAAAATGTAGGACTCCTCTACAATAGTGCTAACAGGGTCATAGCCCTAATAACAATGACACAGAGAGGAGCGCCTACGAAATGAGTGTAACACAAGACAGCAAGATTCGTCAAATCACCCAGGAGACAATGGTAATCGGTGTGGACATCGCAAGCGAGAAGCAGTACGCCAGGGCATTCGACTGGCGGGGGCTCGAATTGGGGAAGGTGTTTTCCTTCCCGAACGACAAGGAGGGATTTGCGGAGTTTGGTTCCAAAGTGACTGAAAGATGCCGGAAAAGCGGGAAAACCAAGGTTGTTGTGGGGATTGAACCTACCGGCCACTACTGGTTTACGTTTGCTGGATACCTCAAGAGTCAAGGGTTACAGCTGGTGATGGTGAACCCTTACCATGTCAAGCAGGCGAAAGAACTTGACGACGGCCACCCCAGCAAGACAGATCGCAAAGACCCCAAAACCATAGCCAAACTGGTTATTGACGGGCGGTATATCATCCCGTATATTCCGGAAGGCCCATACGCAGACCTGCGGATCGTGATGAACTGCCGTTGGCAGGTCCAAAAGGAACTAGTCTCGATTAAAAACAAACTGAAGCGTTGGCTCAAAATCTATTTCCCTGAATTTGTGAAGGTCTTTGTCAATCCAGTAGGTGTAGCAAGTCTGGCGATCCTCAGGGCGGCCCCAATGCCAAGTGATTTGGCGGTTCTCCTCCCGGAAGGGATCAATGGCGTGTGGCGTGGACAAAAAATCCGGGCTGTCGGCATGAAACGGGCAAATGAGCTCTATGCAGCAGCCAAAAACAGTGTTGGCAGCACAAATGGCACGGTTGGCGCAAGGCTTGAATTGCGGATGCTTCTTGATGACTTTGAAACCAAGTCTCAGGAGTGTGCGAGAATCATGAGCCTGGTGGAACAAATCTGCAGTGCGCTGCCGGAGATAGCCACCATCCAAGAAATCAAAGGCGTTGGCCTCGTCACAGCGGCGGGCTTTGTCGCCGAAGTTGGGGACATCAGGCGCTTCGACTCGCCGAAGCAGATTCAGAAGCTCGCTGGTTATGCCATCAAGGAAAACAGCTCCGGCAAGCACAAGGGCATGACCGGCATAAGCAAGAGGGGACGTCGCCGCCTGAGAACCATTCTGTTTCGCGCGGCAGTCGTCCTGGTCGCTCAAAACAAGGAGTTTAAGGAACTACACCGCTATTTTACAAAGCGGACAGTGAACCCTCTGAAAAACAAACAATCCATTGTAGCTGTGAGCTGCAAGCTGATCCGTGTCATCTTCGCTCTTGTGAGTAAAGGTCGGCACTACGACCCGGAACGGATGCTTGCGGATATTCATAGAAATGCGCCGCTCAAAGCGGCGTGAACGGGGGCTTTGCCCCCGAGACCCCCACCAGGGGGCTTGCCCCCTGGACCCCTACGCTCGCCGCGAGGCACCCCCAGCCCAATGGGCTGGGGCGAAATCAAGCGTAATGGGTGGTCAGCCTGTCAAGACCTTTCGCGGCATATCCTCGCCGGCCTGAGAAACGCCGGCTCCGGTATACGCGAAAAATCTTGACAGGCGCAAAGTCCCAAGTCCTGATCCCTGAAGCGTCGCTGGGCAGGCTTTCTCCGAAAAACAGTAACCATAATCAACAGAGCCGGTTAGCCAGTCATTGAATTATTCCAGCAGAGCAACGACTCGGTAAAGGAGCAGAACTGGCACCCACCCTGCGGGCAGGCGGCACGAAGGAATTGAGGGCAATGACCCTGTTAGACATGGGAGGTTTGTCGCCGTGGGTTTTGTGGGGCACCAAACGGCCAACATCTGGGATATCGACGTGTAGTTTGGTGTGCACGGAAACCATGAAAATGTGTTGTAACGCATGACTG
>JAISWK010000107.1 GCA_031270805.1 Gracilibacteraceae bacterium | reverse complement strand
GGATTTTACGCAAGAGATGATGATTTCCCCGATTTCGCGTTACTCCATCGTCGTCGGCAAGATCATCGGTTCGTCTTTCGGCGCGGGGGTCAGTATGCTCGGCACGCTGCTCGTGGGCGTCTTTATGGGCATAATGTTGACCTGGCGGCAGGTTTTGCTGATTTTCGCGCTGGCCCCGCTCATCTGTCTGGCGGCCGGGGCGCTGGCCATGATCATTCCCGGCTTTGTCCGGAGCGGTCGCGTGGCCAATATCGCGGTTATGCTCATCACCATGCCGCAAATGTTTCTTTCCGGCGCCATCATCCCCATCGGCGACTCCAGCGGCGTGCTGCTTGTCCTGAGCCGGGCCCTGCCCATGACCTACTGCCTGGATCTGGCCCGCGCCGTCGTCTACGCCGGGACGGCGGAATACGCAAGCGTCGTTCTGTTCAACCCGGCGCTGAATTTCAGCGTCATCGTCGCCCTGACCCTCATCTGCCTGAGCGTCGGCACTTTCTTTTTTGCCCGGGCGGAAAAAAACCGCTGAATAGTTTGTATTGTGGCGCGCTCTGTAGTAAACTGTATCCATGAGCCGCGCGGCGAAGCGTTCCGCGCCGGCGCAAATAATGCAGGGCAAGGATAAAAGCGTGTCTCACCTGAAACGATCCGTACTGCTCCTGTCGCTGGACATAATTCTGATCAACCTCGCTTTGCTGGCCGCTTTTTACCTCCGCCTGGAGGAAGAGCCCGCTCAGCTGGCGCAGTATCGCGCGACTTACCTGGCGGCGGCGGCGACGGCCACTGTGCTGATCCCGCTGATTTACCGCTATTTTGGCCTTTACCGCCATATCTGGCGTTACGCCAGCATCGGCGAGCTCTGGGGCGTGGTCATGGCCTCGACGGTGGGGGTCGGCCTCGTGGTGACTCTCATGCTCTGCCTTTCCCTCGTCGCGGCTTCCTTCCCGGCCATCGCGGTGTTCCGCCGTCTGCCCCATATCGTCAGCGTGCTTTTTTGGCTGTCCGTCATGCTGCTCACCGGCGGGGCCCGTTTTATCCAGCGAGCCCGCTATCCGCGCGCTCCGGCGGCCGGCGGCGCGAAAAAAATTCTGATTATCGGCGCCGGTGACGCCGGGCTCGTCGCTTTGCGGGAACTGAAAAACGGCGATTACGGGACGCCGGTCGGTTTTATTGACGACGCGCCGGAAAAAAGCGGGCTTATGCTGCAGGGGACGCCGGTACTCGGCGCCCGACGGGACATCCCCGCCCTGGTGCGCGCCCACGGCGTGGAGGAAATCATTATCGCCATCCCTTCCGCCTCCGGCCAGGAACTGCGCGAGATTGCCGACGTCTGCAAAAAAACGCCGGCGGCTCTGAAAATCCTGCCCGGTGTCTATGACATTCTGAGCGGCAAACTGACTGTCAGCGCCATCCGGGAAGTCGAGGTGGAGGATTTGCTGGGACGGGCGCCGGTCGATCTGAATGTGGCGGAAGTCGCGGGCTACCTGAACGGGGAAACGGTTTTGGTCACGGGCGCGGGCGGCTCGATCGGGGCCGAACTCTGCCGCCAGATCATCCAATTCGGCCCGCGCCGCGTCGTCCTGGGCGGGCGCGGGGAAAACAGCATTTTTGCCATCCAGCAGGAATTGCAGGGCGCGCCGGTCGTGGCCGAAATCTTTGACATCCGCGACGAGGCCAAGGTGGGCCGCGTTTTCGCCCGCCATAACCCGAAAGTTATTTTTCACGCCGCCGCGCACAAACATGTCCCACTGATGGAGCACAATCCCGAGGAAGCCCTGCTTAACAATATACTCGGGACGCGCTGCCTGGCGCTGGCCGCCCATGAATCCGGCGCTCGCGCTTTTATCATGATTTCGACAGACAAAGCCGTGCATCCCACCAGCGTCATGGGTGCATCCAAACGGATCGGCGAGATGGTGATTCAGGAAATAAATACCCGCTCGCAGACCAAATTCGCCGCCGTGCGCTTCGGCAACGTACTGGGCAGCCGCGGCAGCGTCATCCCGACCTTCAAGCGCCAAATCCGGCAGGGCGGTCCGGTCACGGTCACGCACCCGGAGATGACGCGCTACTTTATGACGATCCCCGAAGCCTGCCAGCTGGTGATCCAGGCGGGCGCGATGGCGGCGGGCGGCGAGATTTTTGTCCTGGACATGGGGCAGCCGGTAAAAATTGTCGACCTGGCCGAGGAACTCATCCGCCTGTCCGGATTTGAACCGGGCGCGGATGTGCCGATTGTTTATACCGGCATCCGGCCGGGGGAAAAGCTGTATGAGGAACTGCTGACCAAGGAGGAAGGCACGACCGCGACCGGACACCGCCGGATTTTTGTCGGCCGGCCGAACCATATCGACCGGGAGGCTTTGCAGGCTTTTACCGCGGAAGTCCGCGCCCGCGGCAGCCTGATGACCCGGGAGGAAGTCGTCGCGGCCATCCGGACGCTGCTGCCGGATTTCCGGAAAGAAGACTGACCTCCACTCCACTCCACTCCACTCAACCCGGCGGTTTTTTGCTGTTCACCCGGGCTTCATATTTCAGCAAGGCCGCCAGGACATCCTCGATAAAACCCGGCTGCGTCAGCACCCGTTTGCCGCAGCGCCGCATGTAAACGGCAGCTCCCGTCCCAATCCGGCTGACGATGATATCCGCGCAATCCTCCAGCAGAGCCAGAATCCGGTCGAAAGCCGCCGGATCGTGTTCGCCTCCCCGGCAGGCCGCATCCACCTGCCGCCGCTCCACGAAATGAAAACTGTTTTCTTCCGGCAGCAGATCGACGATATAAAATTCTTCCGCCTGACCGAAATGCCGGTCGATGACCTTACCGTCCGAACTGGCCAGGGCGACGCGACGCGTCATCTGGAGCCCTCCCTCTACATATTATCTATTTATAATATATTTTTTATATATTATAGCGCGGCGGAGACGGCCTGTCAATACTCTGTTTACCGTTTTTTTGGCGGAGGAAAGGAAACGGCTTCAGGGCCGGCAGTGCAGGCAGGGGGCATATCCGGCCGTGACGGCGTCTTCCCGGCGGCTGAAGTAGGAGCGGTTTTCCGGGTTGGGCAGCGTCCAGCAGGTGGGGCGATGAAATTTACGGGTATAGAGGTTGCCGATAAAAGCGAAAGTCGTCACTCGGCCCGGCGTATAAAAGAGCGGATTGAGCAATTGGCGCTTTTTCGTGTATTCCAGATGCAAGTGCGGGCCGGTGCTAACGCCGGTATTGCCGACATAGCCGATCAGGTCGCCCTTGCGCGCCTCAGTCCCGTCCGGCACGGCTTGGGCGGAGAGGTGGGCGTAAAAAGTATTATCGCCGTTGGGTTTGCTGATCCGCACCCAGAGGCCGTACCCGGTCGTCCGGTTGCCGCCGGCGGAGACCGTGCCGCTGTGGCAGGCGTAGATAGGCTCTCCTTCGCTTTTGGCGATGTCCAGGCCGGTGTGCAGCCTTTTATCGCGGTAAATCGGATGGACGCGATAACCGAAGCGGTCGGACACGACCCAACCGGCGGGAAAAGGCGAACCGAGTTCCTGGTAAGTCGTAAACAGGCCCGCCTGGGTCAGGGCGCCGAGTTTTTCCTCCTCGGCCTCGTTCAGGAGAAGCGCCGTGTTGGCGGCCAGGTATTCGGCAAAAGGTTTGGCCGTCAGCCTGACGTCGAGGTGGTAGATGATAGTTTCGGAGGAATCGTCCACGCCGTCGTCGGGATCGGTGTCGGATTCGATGATTATTTCCTGCCACTCGTCTATGGCCAGGGAATAGAGCAGACCGTGCAGACGCTGAATTTCCGCCCGCACGCTGCGAACCGCGCCCCCGCCCGGGGAAATGACCGCCGTCGCCAGGGTGTAATCGTCGTACTTGCTGTCCAGATAGGCCAGCAGGGTTTCGGCGTCGGTCTCCACGTCCATGCGGCTCAGGGCCGTGCTTCTGCCGTTCAGGTAATAATGAAATTCGTCGATGCCCGGATTGAACCTTTCCACGTTGAGGATCTCCGCCTTGAGATCGGTGTCGAGTTCCGTGATCCATTTCCAGGTTTCGGTCAGCTCGTGTTCAGGAGATTTGAGGGAAATGACCGGGATAACCGAGGCGATAGACGATACGCCGCCCAGGATAAAACTGAAAACTATAACGGTCAAAGCCGCCAGGGCCATGACTTTGAGTACGGGGGGACTGGTGAGGAAGCGCAGGAGACCGCGGCTCAGGCGGTAAAACTGCCGGGCCTGTAAAACGAGGTCCCGAGATCGGGTCAGGGCCTGCAGGCCCAGGTCCTGGCCGCCGCGGAAACCCAAAATGGCTGAACCCGCTTCCCGGCGGAGGGCGCGGCCGGCGGAAGCGGCGACGCCCCGCAGACTGCGCCCGCCCTGCCGCAAATAAACGCCTCCGGCCTGGGCCGCACTCAGCTCACCCCGCCGCGTCGCTCGGATCAACCTGACGCCCAGCGATATGTGGCGGGCAGTACCGCGGACGGCGCTGCCGCCGGCGCTGCGGGCGTAGCGGAACCCGCGAGCCAGGTATTTCCCCGCCAGCGCCCGGGAACGTGATTGAATATCGTCGGTTTTATCCCGGCTGAGCGCGTTTTCCGTCCAGCGATCAATTTGGGCGGTGACGGCGCCGGCTATGCCGGTCGCCCGGCGCCGGCGGCGGATTGATCCGGCCGACCGGCCCCGGCTCGGCTCGTGTTCAGGGAATAAAGGCCGCGGCGGGATGCTTTCCCGGGCAGCGGTAAAGCGCCGGGCCGGACTCACGTCGCCTAACCTCGGCTGCCGCCCGGAACGCTGAGCCGCCGCCCTCTGGCCGCTTTCCTGGGTAACGGTAAAACGCCGGGCCGGGCTCGCGCCGCCTAACCCCGGCTGCCGCCCGGCACGCTGAGCTGTCTCCGCCCTCTGACCGCTTTCCTGGGTAGCGGTAAAGTGTCGAGCCAGACTCACGCCGCCTAACCCCGGCTGCCGCCCGGCGCGGCGGGCCGTCTCCGCCTTCTGGCCGCTTTCCTGGGTAACGGTAAAGTGTCGGGCCGGGCTCACGCCGCCTAACCCCGGCTGCCGCCCGGCGCGGCGGGCCGTCTCCGCCCTCTGGCCGCTTTCCTGGGCGGCGGTAAAGTGCCGGGCCGGACTCGCGCCGCTCAACCCCGGCTGCCGCCCGGCACGCTGGGCCGTCTCCGCCCTCTGGCCGCTTTCCCGGCTGGCGGTAAAGTGCCGGGCCGGGCTCGCGCCGCTCAAACCCGGCTGCCGCCCGACACGCTGGGCTGTCTC
>JAISWK010000085.1 GCA_031270805.1 Gracilibacteraceae bacterium | reverse complement strand
GCCGCCAGAACCGAATTGATAACAACGGCGGCATGTCGTTAGTGACAACGAGGCACCGAAAGCTGCGACGCGTATGCGGCGCAGTCGTGCAACAGGCTCCCGGCGAGTCTCCGAGGTAGGAACCAAGCCGCTGTAACCCGCACGAACATTCCTCTCGGGGGGTTGCCGGGAACAGCGGCTGGGTTCCTGCACAAGTTCGACTAACCATTCGGCGAGGCCGAATGGAGTCTCCTATGCCGCCCAAGCCGAACTGACTGCCATCCGCCCCCGCGCCCCGGGGGACGATGGCAATCGTCCCGTATACGCTGGATCGGGTTAAGGCCGATTTCCCGGCTTTTTCCGTCAAAAACACCCGAAAACGCCCCAATCAACCAATTTTTCTGCGCAAATTCTGCATTTTTGCTCGGCCGCCCTGGCGCCACCGCTTTCTATATTGAAAGCATATAGGATTTCAGCGGTCATACATGGTGATTGTAGCATATAGGCGACCAGACTGACGGCAAAATGAGTCACAGCCACACCTTTACACGTGGGTGTGGCTTTTCTTATGTACCGATCAATTTCTCAATTGCCCCGGCTAGCCAAAAGCAGTTGGGGCGAATTTTTGTGTCGGTATGCGCGGCGAGTCAGTCAAGTTCATACACTCTCCGACCATCCTCATATTCGAGGTACGGGCGGTTTTGCTCATTATCAAAAAGCGCAATCGGAACACCGCGTTCGATTTGCGCGGAAATCTTCGCGTTGACAGCGTTCCGCATACGCTGTTCAACCGTGCTGTCGTTGAGTTCAAGTGCAAACGGAATAGCGCGGGTCGCAGCCACGCGTTTCAGGTAAACACTTATGCCTGTACTAAGGTTCATCCCCAGCGCGTCGAACACCGCTTCTGCTTGGCGTTTTGTGTTTGGGTCAATGCGAACGCTAAGTCTTGCTTCGGCCATAGTAACACCTCCAATAATCCTAAGCCCATTGTACACCCATAGTACGCCGTTTGTCAAGCATCTGTTTGCATACTTCCATTCGTCATTTTGCACAAATTGCCGGTAAGGAACTGTGACTAAATAAAGTGCGCAGTTGGCGCCGCGATTTTGTGTCCTGGCAAGGCGCCAGGTTCCGCTAATACTGGATGTCTTTGCGGGTTCTGGCAACACAGCCAGGGCGCAAAAGGGCAAGCCAAATGTCCAATTTATTTGGTGACAGTTCCTAAATATCATGGGGTCGGTTGGCGCTTCAGTGGCTTACTGCGGGCGCAACCGGCGCAAGGCCTCCGTTCGGTCTTTTTCCAGCTGGGCCTTGATCTCCGCCACCCCGGCAAAGCGGCGCTCGCTGCGGAGACGGGCTTCCAGGGTCAGCAATATTTCCTGCCCGTACAGATCCGCGTTGAAATCAAAAAAGTGAACCTCGACCGCGGGGGGCAGTCCCTCCCCGAAAGTAGGGCGCCGGCCGATATTCAGCATGCCGTCCTGCCATTGCCGGCCGACCAGTCCGCGCACGGCGTACACGCCGCCGCCCGGCACGAGGACGTCCGGGTCCGGACGCAGATTGGCGGTCGGAAAGCCCAATAAGCGCCCGCGCGCTTCCCCCGCTTCCACCCGGCCCCGGAGGCAGGGGCTGCGGCCCAGCATCGCGGCGGCCAGAGCCAAGTCCCCCGCCGCCAGACCGGCGCGAATCGCCGTGGAAGAAATAATCTGCCGCCCCAGTTTTTGCGCCCGCACGACGCTGACGCCGAATCCGTACTCCCGCCCCAGCCGGCGCAAATCCTCCGGTTTGCCCTGCCCGCCCCGGCCGAAGGAATAATTGAAGCCGACGACGGCGTGCGCCGTCCCCAGCGGGAGCAGCACCCGCTGGGCAAACTCGGCGGCCGGCGTGCCCGCCAGGTCCCGGTCAAAGGGCATGAGCCGGACTTTGTCCACGCCGCATTCCTGCAGCCATTGGATTTTGCTCGCCTGATCGGAAAGCAGAGCCAGCGGTTTTTCCGGCTGGAGAACCTTCTGGGGATGGGGATCAAAAAGCAGGGCGTGAAGGGGCAAGCCGCGGGCGGCGGCGATCTCCTTCCCCCGCCGGAGCAATTGTTGATGGCCGCGGTGGACGCCGTCAAAATTGCCCAAGGCCAGCACCAGCGGTTGTATGTCCCGCGCCGGGGCGAAAAAATTCTCTCTCTCCACGCCGTTACCCGCCTTGGACCATTGTGCCGCCGCCGGCGTCGGCCCCGGCTCCGGCGCTCAGCACTTTTACCGGCCGCAGCACCTCCGCTTCCACGCGGCCGATACCCAAAAACGTCCCCGCCTGGTAGACGGCGCACAGGCCGGGCTGGGCCGCCGCCCCTCCGATCCGGGCCAGAGCGGAAAGCAGGCCGTGGCGGAAAGCGGCGGCGCGCTCCGGCGGCAGTTCCAGCACCGGCAGCGGCAGCCCCCAGCCCGGCGGCAGGATAAAACTCCGGTCGCCCGCGGCGAGCCGCGCCGCGATCTCGGCCAGGCTGACGCTCTGCTCCAGCTGAAAAGGCCCGGCCTGGGTGCGGCAGAGGGCCGACATATGGGCGCCGCAGCCCAGACGCTCGCCCAGGTCGTGGCACAGCGTCCGGATATAAGTACCGGAGGAGCAGGTCACGGTAAAAACAGCCCGCGGATATTGGGCCGGCGTCCAGTCCAGCCAGCGGATGGCCAGGATCTCCGTTTCCCGCTCCGCCCGCTCGGCGACGACGCCGCGCCGGGCCAGGTCGTACAGCCTTTGCCCGTTATGATGTACAGCGGAATACATCGGCGGTAACTGCTTTATTTTTCCAAGAAAAGAAAAAAGAGCCTCTTGCACCGCCTCCGGTCGCAGATCCGGCGCCGTCCGCCGCAATACCGTTCCCTCCGCGTCCTGGGTATCCGTCGTCAGGCCGAAAGTCGCCTCGGCCCTATAGCTTTTGGGTTGACGCGTATAATACTCGGCCAGCCGCGTGGCCTGCCCGAGGCAAACCGGCAAAACGCCCGTCGCGCCCGGATCCAGCGTCCCGCTGTGCCCCGCTTTTTTCTCGCCCAGCAGGACGCGCAGACGGCGCAGCGCGCCCATCGAGGTCATGCCGCTCTCCTTGGCCAAATTAATTATCCCGTCCAGAATCCATTTCCTCCTTCAGCGCCCGGAGTACTTCCTCCGTCACCGGGCCCAGTTCCCCCCGGCAGACGCAGCCGGCGGCCCGCCGGTGCCCGCCGCCCTGAAAGCGACCGGCGACGCGGTTGACGTCGGCCGCGCCGTTGGAGCGCATACTGACCCGAATGAGACCCGGTGCGGCCTCTTTCAGCAGCACAGCCGCCTCCACCCCTTGAATGGCCCGAATGTAATTGATCACGCTTTCGCTCATATTCAGTTCCGCCCCGGCGGCGGCATAGTCTTCCACGGACAGGGGCACAAAAGCGACGCGATCGTCGGCGGTGAAGGTCAAGCGGGCCAACGCCCGCTCCAGCAGGCGAACCTGCGCGAGCGACCGCCGTTCGTAAATGGTCTCGTTCAATTCCGCCACGTCGACATAAGGGCGGAGGGCGGCGGCGATGCGCAGACTGCGCGCCGTGGTATTGCCGAAACTGAACCGCCCCGTGTCCGTGACTATGGCCGTGTAGAGGCACAGAGCCGTCCGCGCGTCCCGGATCGGTCCGAGGCGGCGGAGGAGGCCGTACATTATTTCACCCGTGGCCGCCGCTTTTGTGTCCACGTAATTCCAGTCGGCAAAAAAATCGTTGGAAACATGGTGGTCGATATTGATCGTCGTCCCGCCCGGCGGCAGCTCCGGCCGGAACCCCGCCCGGGCCGCGTCCGCGCAGTCGATAAAGATCACCAGCGGCGGTGTTGGCGGCGGCGTGTGGACGATCCGTTCCAGGCCGGGCAAAAAACGCAGGTTGGCCGGCGCTTTATCCGCGGCAAAACAGACGACCGCCGTGCCCCGGGCCTCAAGGGTCCAGGCCAGCGCCAGGGCGGAACCGAGCGTATCCCCGTCCGGGGCGGTATGGGAGACGATCAGCGCCTCGGCGGCCCCGGCCAGCAGGCGGACTATATCTTTGGCCGCGCTATTTTTATGCGGTTTGGGCATCGGCGTCGGCTCCGGCGTCCCCGGCGTCCCCGGGGGAATACTCAGCGTTGCCGGCGTCGTCCCCTTCGCCGATTTCCCCGGTCGGATCGGCCCCGGGGCTCTCTGCCTCAATCGTCCGCAGGATAGAAGCGATCCGCGCTCCGCGCCGAATCGATTCGTCGTAAACGAATTGCAGCTCCGGCACCGAACGGGAGCTCAGGGTTTTGCCCAGCTCGCCCCGGATAAAGGCGGCCGCGCTGTTCAGGGCTTTCATGCTGTCGGCCACGGCCGGCTCTTCTCCCCAAACACTCACGTACACGCGGGCAAAACGCAGACTTTTATCCGTCTCCACTCCGGTGAGCGTAACAAAACCCAGGCGCGGATCTTTGACTTCCTCGCTGATGATGCGCGCCACCTCGGTTTTGATATGCTCAGCCAAGCGGAATACCCGATGTTTACTCATAAATTGCGCTTTACTTCCTCCACGGTGTAGGACTCCAGGACATCGCCCTCTTTGACGTCGTTGAAATTGTTAATCCCGATCCCGCACTCGTACCCTTCCGCGACTTCTTTCACATCGTCCTTGAAGCGGCGCAGCGACTCCAATTCTCCCGTGAACACCACCAGACCGTCCCGGATCACCCGCACTTTTGAGGCACGCAGGATCTTGCCTTCCCGCACGTAGGAACCGGCGACCGAACCGACCTTAGGCACCTTGATCACTTGGCGCACTTCCGCCCGGCCCTGAACCACCTCGGTCAAATCCGGATCCAGCAGGCCTTCCATCGCCGCTTTCACATCGTCGATCGCGTTATAGATCACGCTGTAGAGGCGAATATCGACGCCCTGCAATTCGGCCGTCGTTTTAATATTCGCGTCATGGCGCACATTAAAACCGATGACAATGGCGTCGGAAGCGGCCGCCAGCATAATATCCGATTCGCTGATGCTGCCCACGCCGCCGTGAATAATATTGACGCGCACTTCCGCCGTGCTGAGTTTGAGCAGGGACTGGCGCAGCGCCTCAACCGAACCCTGGACATCGCCCTTGATAATGATGTTCAGATCCTTGACTTCGCCTTCCTTGATCCGCTCAAACAAATCATCCAGGCTGATCTTGCCCTTCTGCTTGACTTCTTCCGCCCGGCGCTCGTCGATCCGGGCGCCGGCAATGCTGCGCGCCAGTTTTTCGTCGGCGACGACATGGAAAACTTCACCGGCGGCCGGGGTTTCCGACAAACCGTGTATTTCCACCGGCATGGCCGGAGTGGCTTTTTTCACGCGCCGCCCCTTGTCGTCCACCATGGCCCTGATCCGCCCGAAGGAGCGGCCGGCCAGGAAAACGTCTCCGACGTTCAGCGTGCCTTTCGCCACCAACACCGTCGCCACCGGGCCCTTGCCCTTGTCGAGCTTGGCTTCGATGACGGTACCCGCGGCCGGGCGCAGGGGGTCGGCCTGCAGTTCTTTCATTTCTGCCACGAGGACGATCATTTCCAGCAGGTTTTCGATATTTTGCCGCGCCTTGGCGGATACCGGCACCACCACCGCCTCGCCGCCCCATTCCTCCGCCACCAGCCCGTGTTCGGTCAGTTCCTGCTTGACCCGCTCCGGATTGGCGTCGGGTTTGTCGATTTTGTTGACGGCGATGATGATCGGCACGGCGGCGGCTTTGGCGTGGTTGATTGCTTCCACGGTCTGCGGCATCACTCCGTCGTCCGCCGCCACAACCAGGACGGCGATATCGGTGACCTGGGCGCCGCGGGCCCGCATGGCGGTAAAAGCCTCATGGCCCGGTGTGTCGAGAAAGGTGATTTTCTGTCCTTTGTATTCTACCTGGTAAGCGCCGATATGCTGCGTTATGCCGCCGGCTTCCGAGGCGGTGACATTCGTGGAGCGGATGGCGTCCAAAAGCGAGGTCTTGCCGTGATCCACATGCCCCATTACCGTCACGACCGGAGGACGGGGTCTCATATTTTCGAGCTTGTCCGCGATTTCCTCCACGACGGAGAGGGATTTTTCTGCCCGCACCTCGACCGTCATCCCCATATCCGTGGCTACGATGCTGGCCGTGTCCGAGTCTATTTGCTGGTTGATGGTCGCCATGATATTGTAGGCCAGCAGTTGTTTGATCACTTCTCCGGCTTTTTTGCTCATTATGACGGCCAATTCCTGCACGGTCAGGGATTCCGGAATGACGACGTGCTTGGGCGGCTGCGGTTCTTTGGCCGCGGCCGATTTTTCCCCCCGCCGGCCCGCCAGGGGAAAATCTTTTTCCGAAGCGCGCCGTTTGTCGTAAGTCCGATCCTTGGTGTGGGCCTTCTTTTGCGCCGGCGCCTGCCGTTTGACCGGCTGCTCCGTCACCGTCAATTCCACGGTCTTGCCTTCTATTTTTACGCGGGAAACCTGCGGTGTTTTCTTGTCGCCGGGCCGGCCCTGGGGGCGGCCGTCCCGAAAACCGCCCGTGCCGGGCGGCCGGTTCCCCCCTTGCGGTCTGGACTGATATCCGTCCTGCGGTCGTCCGCCCTGAGGACGCTGACCCGGCGGCCGGCCGTACGGGGTCTGTCCGCCCGGGGAACGCTGGCCCGCCGTCTGCCCATACGGGGACTGCCCACCCGGGGGTCGCTGACCCGGCGGCCGGTTGTACGGGGTTTGTCCGCCCTGAGGCCGCTGGCCCGCCGTCTGCCCATACGGAGACTGCCCGCCCTGGGGGCGCTGACCCGGCGGCCGGCCGTACGGAGCTTGTCCGCCCGGGGAGCGCTGGCCCGGCGGCCGCTCGCCCTGAGCTTGTCCGCCCGGGTAGCGCTGGCCCGGAGGTCGTTCGCCCTGAGCTTGTCCGCCCGGGTAGCGCTGGCCCGGCGGCCGCTCACCCTGGGCTTGTCCGCCCGGGTATCGCCCCCCCGGCGGCCGCTCGCCCTGAGCTTGTCCGCCCTGAGGCCGCTCGCCCTGAGGCCGCTCGCCCGGGGTGGGGTGGCCCGGGGGGCGGTCGCCCGGGGGGCGCTGGCCCGGCGCGCGCTCGCCCGGAGGCCGACCGCCCTGTGCGCGCTGGCCCGGGGTGCGCTGGCCCGGAGGCAGTACGCCCGGGTAGCGCTGGCCCGGCGGCCGCTCACCCTG
>JAISWK010000090.1 GCA_031270805.1 Gracilibacteraceae bacterium | reverse complement strand
GGCCCCCCCCCCGGGGTAGGTTGGGGGGGGCCTGGCCGCGCCCGTTCCCCCATTTTTGTCCGGGGGGCGCCCATGGCGCGCCCCTACGACTCCCTTTTTCACACAGTCTGCCGCTCCCGGAGCGAGGCTCGGATTCGGATATTACGCTTTAGTATTCAGCGCTTCGCCTGCCGGGGCGTCGTCTCCGGTTTGAAAATTATTTTTCCAGGCCGGTTCCGCGCTCTTCTCCCTGGTCACAGTCGTCGTCGTGCCGCCGGAAATATAGACCGAGCCGCATTCCGGGCAAACTGACGTGTGCAGGATGACCGCCTGGCTGATCACCTCCCGGTCTTCCCGCTCCGCCTTCGCCTGCTCCCGGCCTACATGTTCCTGTTCATGCGCAGGCACGGCGTAAGCCGCCTCCTGCGGCGACAACTCCGTCGGCGTCTTAAAAGAAACGCCCGCATCATTTGACCCGTCCACGTATTTGCGCGTCTTGCAGGTCTGACACTCACCGGCGACGCCGCGCCGGGAATCATTATCGGCTTTGCGTAGTACGTTCACTGGCGCGTCCTGGGTCGGCGGCAATTCTTCCGCCGCGTAGCGCACGGCGTTCAATCCGGTCGGGGCCGCTTTTCCCGCCGCCTCGCCCTGCCCGGAAGCAAAAACCTGGCTGGGCAGACCTGCGGCCGGCGCGATGGGCTGAACCATTTTTCATCACCTCGACAAAATTTCCTTATATCAATATGTTCGGACAAAATGTCGAAAAATTTACAAGCCGTCGCCTGGCGCACCGGTCTGGAAATTGTTGAAAAAAACCAAAGGAAAAGAAGGATTTTAGCGGCACGCGTAGAAGAATACCGAATTAAGCCTGTTTTTCAGTCTTCGGAGGCGGCAATGGATATCGGCGGCAACCTGCGCTGGATAAAGGAAAGAATTGCGGCGGCGGAAAAGCGCTCCGGCCGCCCGGCTGGGGCGGTAATGCTTTTGGCGGTGTCTAAGACTTTCGGAGCGGGGGAAGTGCTTGCCGCTTATGATGCCGGGCAGCGGGATTTTGGCGAAAACCGGGTGCAGGAATGGCGGGAGAAGGCCCCGCTCCTGCCGGAAGACTGCCGCTGGCATATCATAGGCCGTCTGCAGACGAACAAGGTAAAATACCTGGATAGCCACGTCCGACTTATTCATTCGCTGGATCGTTTCCCGTTGCTGCAGGTTTTGCAGACCGCCGGAGAAAAAAAAGGCTTGGTCTGGCCGGCGTTAGTTGAAGTGAACATTGCCAACGACGAGGCCAAGGCCGGATTGCCCCGGGGAGAAGTCGGAGATTTCTTGGCGGCCGCCGCTGATTTTCCCGCAATAGAGATCAGGGGACTCATGACGATCGGCCCTTTTGGGGCGCCGTGCGCGGAGATCAGAGAAGTGTTTCGCTCTCTGCGCCGCCTGCAAGGCGAGCTGCGAGCGCGGAATATTCCCGGTGCGGCGGGACTGGCGGAGCTGTCGATGGGCATGAGTCAGGATTTTGAGGCGGCGGTGGAGGAGGGAGCGACGATTGTGCGGGTAGGCGCGCTTTTGTTCGGAGAACGGCAATATTACAGGGAGGAAGCGTGAATGGGTAAATTTTGGGACAGGGTACTCGGCGTTCCCGACGACGAAGATTTTGACGACGACGACGATGAAATCCAGGGGGAAGATGAAAAAAAGCCTCGTCAGCGCGGCAGGGTCGAAGCGGAACCGGCGGCTAAGGAATCCGAATCGGCGGGATTTTTCAGCAGTTCGTTTTCGGGCGGCAAAAAACAGACTCCGGTGGTGAATGTTTATTCACAAAAGCAATACAAGGTTGTGATTGTTAAGCCATACAATTTCAGCGAGTCTAAGAGCATAGCCGAGCATCTGAAGGCGCGGCGCGCCGTCATCCTCAACCTGGAAAAGTCCGATGAAGAAGTTGCTCAGCGCATCGTGGATTTTATCAGCGGGACGACTTTCGCCTTGGGCGGCAAAATGCAGAAAGTGGGCGAGGTCATTTTCATGTTTGTGCCAAGCAATGTTGATGTTAACGAAGAAGTGAGCTTGCACACGGAACGGGAAATGCCCTGGATGATGAAATAAAATCACTGACGGCGCCCGCGGGGTTGGCTCTAACCGCGCCCGGAGGAAATAGCGCAGTACATCAGAGTATGGATGCGTTGTTTTGTGCTGTAGTGACGGGGTTCGGGGGTTGCGTGCCCCTATGATACCCGGGATGCATTACTGGGCGGCTGCGCCTGTGTAAGGAGGGTTTGCTCTGATAGCTATATTAATAAGACTGATCCAAAGCCTTTTCCAATTGGTGATTCTGCTGATTTTTGCCCGGGTCGTCATTTCCTGGCTGCCGATCGACCGGAACAACCAATTGGTCGGCTTACTGCATCAGGTCACCGAACCGATACTGAAACCTTTTCGTTTTGCCCAGGTGGGCATGATGGATTTTTCGCCATTTTTGGCTCTGATCCTGATCGAAATCCTGAATAAGATTGTAGTCGGGGGCTTGTACCGCCTCTTTTATTGAGCCGGACGGATTAAGCCGGGTGCCGCTGCATTGATATTTTGGAGGAAAAAATTTTGGATTACCGCGATACTCTGAATCTGCCGCAGACCGATTTTCCCATGCGCGGCAACCTGGCTGAACGGGAACCGGAAATACTGCGCCGCTGGGAAGAAGCGGATATTTACGCCCAGGTGCGGGCGGCGCGGGCCGGGAGCCCGAAGTTCGTGCTGCATGACGGCCCTCCTTACGCTAACGGCGGCATCCACCTGGGTCACGCTTTGAACAAGGTTCTCAAGGATATTATCGTCCGCTACAAAACGATGGCCGGCTTCGACGCCCCGTATGTGCCCGGCTGGGACACGCACGGTCTGCCGATTGAGCAGCAGGTGGTCAAGACGCTGGGGCTGAACCGGCGGCAGCTTCCCGTCGGGGATTTTCGCCGCCAGTGCCGGCAGTATGCGGAAAAATATATTGATATTCAGCGCGATGAGTTTAAGCGCCTGGGGGTGCGCGGCGATTGGGAGCATCCCTATATTACGCTGCATGGCGCGTACGAGGCGCGGCAAATAGGCGTTTTTGGCGAAATGGCAAAAAAAGGATATATTTATAAGGGCTTGAAGGCGGTGCATTGGTGTCCGTCCTGTGAGACGGCGCTGGCCGAAGCGGAGATAGACCATGCCGATATAAAATCGTGGGCGGTTTTTGTCAAATTTCCCCTCCGGGACGGATTGGGCCGGATAGACCCGGTGCGCGCTTCTTTTGTCATCTGGACGACGACGCCCTGGACGATTCCCGCCAATATGGCCGTCGCCGTCAATCCGGATTTTGTCTATGCCGTCGTCAGTGACGGGACGGAGCGATATATTGTCGCCCGGGAATCAGTCGCGGCGCTGGCGGAAGAGTGGGGGCGGCCGCTGCGACCGGAAGCGGAACTGACCGGGACGGAACTGGAACGCATGATTTGCCGCCACCCGCTTAACGGGCGCGATTCCCTCGTCGTCCTCGGCCGGCATGTTACGCTGGAACAGGGTACCGGCTGCGTGCATACGGCGCCCGGGCACGGCGAGGAGGACTTTGCCGTCGGCGCGGCCTACGGGCTGCCCGTGCTATGTCCGGTCGATCATCAGGGAAAATTCACGGCCGAAGCCGGCCCTTACGCCGGTTTGCGGGTATTGCAGGCGAACGAGCGCATCATCGCGGATCTGGAGCAGGCGGACGCGCTGGTCAAAGCGGGCAAAATCATGCATAGTTACCCGCATTGCTGGCGCTGTAAAAACCCGACTATTTTTCGCGCCACGGAACAGTGGTTCGCTTCGATTGACGGATTTCGCGCCGCGGCGCTGGCCGCCATTGACGGGGTGCGCTGGATTCCGTCTTGGGGGCGGGAGCGGATTTACAATATGGTGCATGACCGGGGCGACTGGTGTATTTCCCGGCAGCGCACCTGGGGGGTGCCCATCCCGATTTATTACTGCGAAAGCTGCGGCCGCCAGCATGTCAACGACGAAACCATCGCGCGCCTGCAGCAGATTTTTGCGGCCGAGGGCGCGGACGCCTGGTTTGAGCGGCCGGCGGCCGAGCTGTTGCCGCCCGGGTATGTCTGCGGCTGCGGCGGCGAGGAGTTTCGCAAGGAGACGGACATCATGGACGTCTGGTTCGACTCCGGCACGAGCCACGCGGCCGTGCTGCGCGAGCGGCCGGAACTCGCTTTCCCTGCCGACATGTACCTGGAAGGTTCGGATCAGCACCGCGGCTGGTTTAATTCTTCTTTGAGTACGGCGGTGGCCGTTTACGGCGAGGCGCCCTACCGCTCGGTGCTGACGCATGGATTTCTCGTGGACGAAAAAGGGCGCAAGATGAGCAAATCCGCCGGCAATGGCGTGGAGCCGCGCGATGTCATCGGGAAAAAAGGCGCGGATATTTTGCGCCTCTGGGTCGCCTCCGCCGATTACCGCGGCGATGTCGCCGTGTCGGATAAAATCATGAACCAGACGACGGAATCCTACCGCAAAATCCGCAATACCCTGCGTTTTATGCTCGGCAACCTCTATGATTTCCGGGCGGAAAACGACGCCGTTCCTTACGCGCAGCTCACGGAAATCGACCACTGGATCTTGCACCGGCTGTGGGAACTTATCCGCCGGGCCCGGGCCGCCTATGACGAGTATGAATTTCACGTCCTCTATCGCGCCATAAACAATTTCTGCGCGGTGGATCTGAGCGCGATTTATCTTGATATAGTCAAAGACCGCGCTTATGTCGAAGGGCAAGACTCCGCTTTGCGCCGCGGCGCCCAGACCGTGCTTTACGAAATATTGCGCGCCCTCGTTCTCCTTTTGGCACCCGTGCTGGTTTTTACCGCCGATGAGATCTGGACCTGTCTGACCGGCGAAGACGGCGCCCGGATTCAGACGGAATTGATGCCGCCGGCGCGGAAAGAATGGCGGCGGCCGGAGTTGGGGGCCAAGTGGGAAAAAATTCTGGCCTGGCGCGGCGACGTGACCAAGGTGCTGGAAAAAGCCCGGCAGGAAAAAAAGATCAGTCATTCCCTGACCGCGCGCGTCGATCTCTACCCGGATGAAGAAACTTTCGCTCTGCTGCGGCAGACGCCGAATCCGGCGGAAATAGTCATCGTTTCTCAGCTTATCCTGCATGAGGCGACCGAGACCGCGCCGCCCGCGGCTGAGGCGGGTGAGGTTCTGCCGTCCCTGAAAATACTCGTGCGCCCGGCGGACGGGCAAAAATGTGAACGCTGTTGGATCTACAGCGAGGAAACCGGCCGTAATCCGGACTACCCGGACCTCTGCCCCCGCTGCGCCGCGATTATAAAGGAGTAAGATTCTGTGCTGGTGCTGGCCTCCGCTTCACCGCGCCGCCGCAATTTGCTAACGGCGTGGGGATATAGTTTCGCGGTCGTGCATCCGACCGCTGATGAAGCATGGCCGGCGGGCGTCAGGCCGGAAACGGGGGCGGGGATGCTGGCGGAGCGCAAAGCCGCGGCCGGCCGGCGTTTGTGGCTGGAGGGAGGCGGCAGTCCCGCCGACGTAGTACTCGGCGCGGATACGGTCGTTGTTCTGGGCGAGCGTGTTTTGGGCAAACCGACCGACGGGGCGGACGCGGAACGGATGCTGGCCGAATTAAGCGGCCGGATGCATAAAGTCGTGACCGGGTATGCCCTTATCTGGGCGGAAGGCGGCGAAACTCGCGTTATAAGGGACAGCGTCACGTCCATGGTTTTGTTTCGCCGGCTGACCCGGGCTCAGATCCGCGCTTATGTGGCCGGCGGCGAACCGCTGGATAAAGCCGGCGCTTACGGCTACCAGGGAGAAGGACGCCGCTTCGTCCAGCGCGTGGATGGTTCGGAAGACAATGTGGTCGGTCTGCCGATGGAGACGCTCTGTTTTTCTCTCTATGCCTGCGGCGTCATTCCCGCCGGGGAGAGGGAGGAAGCGCCGGCGGCGGCGGAGCTATTGACAGCGGAGCCGGTCGCGGCGGAGCCACTGACAGCGGAGCCGATGGAGCCGAAACCGACGAAACCGAGGACGCCGAAACCGACCGTCGCCCGGCGCGGCGGCGGCGCGGGGCCTTCCCTAGCCAGAGCGGCGGGCAGCCGGCGCATCGCCGATTTGCCCGCGGAAATCAAGCCGCGGGAGCGCGCCGTCCGCTCCGGCGTGCGCGCCCTCTCCAACGCGGAACTGCTGGCCCTGCTCCTGCGGGCGGGGATGCCGGGTGAAAACGTCCTCCAGCTGGCGGAACACATCCTGACGGAAACGGACGGTCTGCGCGGTCTGGCCGGCCGGACTCTGCCGGAACTGACCAGAGTGCGCGGCATCGGGCAGGCCAAGGGAGCGTTGATTTTGGCGGCTTTGGAACTGGGCCGCCGAGCCGCGGAAGGGGTGGATCTACGGGACAGGGTCGTCGTCAAAGAACCGGCCGACGCGGCCAAACTGCTCAGCGACATGCGCTTACTTGATCGCGAGCATTTTCGGGTTGTGCTACTTAACACGAAGAACATGGTGGTCGGCATCGCCCCGATTTCCGTCGGCTCGCTCAACGCCTCAATCGTCCACCCGCGGGAATGTTTCAAGGAGGCCCTGCGCTACGGCGCCAACGCCGTCATCCTCGCCCATAACCATCCGAGCGGCGACCCCGAACCCAGCCGCCAGGACATCGAGCTGACGCAGCGCCTGGCGGAAGGCGGTAAAATATTGGGGATAGAGGTAGTCGACCATCTCATCATCGGAGATAAAAATTTTGTCAGCTTGAAGGAAAGAGGCTACCTGGCGTGAAAATACTAAAGCGGGCGCCGCAACCCAACCACAGGTATCGTAGGGGCGCGCATTGCGCGCCCGCAACTCCCGTAAATCACTACGGAAGGATGAGGGAAAAATGTTTGTGACAAGGGATTTGGGCATTGACCTCGGCACGGCGAATACGCTTGTGCATGTGAAAGGCAGAGGCATTGTCGTCCGTGAACCTTCGGTCGTGGCGATGGATATAGAACGGAAAGAACCGCTGGCTGTGGGCGCGCACGCCAAAGAGATGATAGGACGCACCCCGAGCAATATCGTGGCTATCCGGCCGCTCAAGGACGGGGTTATTTCCGATTTCAATATAACGCAGAAAATGCTGAAATACTTTATCGGCCGGGCTATGGGCTCCGGGATTCAGTTCGCGCGGCCGCGGGTAGTCATTTGCGTCCCTTCCGGCGTGACGGCGGTGGAGGAAAAAGCGGTCAAGGAAGCGGCCGTCGCCGCCGGGGCCCGCGACCCCATCATCATGGAAGAACCGATGGCGGCGGCGATCGGGGCGGGGATGCCGGTCAACGAACCGACGGGCAATATGATCGTCGATATCGGCGGCGGGACGACGGAAGTCGGCGTTATTTCCATGGGCGGCATAGTCACCGCCTGCTCAATTCGCACCGCCGGCGACGAGATGGACGAGGCCATCATCGCCTATGTAAAAAAGATGTACAATCTTTTTGTCGGGTTCCAATCAGCCGAGGAAATAAAGCATCGCCTCGGTTCGGCCTTTGACCCGCCGCGCGGCGCCACCTACGATATCAAAGGGCGGGATTTGCTCACCGGACTGCCCAAGACCGTGACCATCACCTCGGAGGAAATTCGCGAAGCCCTTTCCGAGCCGGTGATGGAAATTGTCGACGCCGTGAAATCCTGCCTGGAAAAGACTCCGCCGGAATTGGCGGCCGACATCATCGATCGGGGGATCATTATGGCCGGCGGCGGCTCGCTCCTCTTGAACCTCGACCGCCTGCTCATGAACGAGACCGGCATACCGGTGCATATCGCGGAGGATCCGCTTTCCTGCGTCGCCCTCGGGGCGGGGAAGGTGCTGGACAACGAGAAGATCATGCGCAACTTGGCTGAACTGCAGAAAAATTGGTAAGACCGGCATGGAAACAGGAGAGACGCCACTGAGCGGAGGGGGCAAGCATGAGAAAAAGGATAAGTCCTTTGGCTTGGGCTGTCGTCGTCTTTGCCGTTTTTTTTGTCATCCTGACCGCCATCCGCCTGAGCGGCGCGGGCAGCGATCTGCCCAACCCGGTGGGGGGAGCGCTCCGGGCGGTACTGGCCCCGCTGGAGCGGCTGGTTTGGCTGGGCGGCGAAGGGTTGAAAAGCGGTTTTCAGAGCCTGGGGCAATTTCGGGCCATCCAGGCGGAAAACGAGCTGCTGCGCGAACAGGTGGAAATATTAACCAACGAAAACCTGCACCTGAAGGAAGATGTGCTGGCCGCCATGCGTTACAGCGGCTGGGCGGCTGTTTTTGAAAACCCGGCCCTGAGCGGGCAGGAAAAAATCGGCGCCCAGGTCGTCATGCGCAATCCGGTGACCTGGTATCGGATGCTTACCCTGAACAGAGGCTCCGGGGACAATGTCGCCGTGAACGATGCGGTGGTCGGGCGGCTGGGCCTGGTGGGCAAAGTGACGGCTGTGACGCCAACGACGGCGGATGTGCTGCTCTTGACCGACGGGGAGGGGCAGGTGGCCGCCCTGACGCGGGACAAGGACGGAGCGGCTGTTTTCGGGGTCGTGCGCGGCTCTTATCGCGAGGGCAGTCTCTTGGAGATGGCCAGCAGCCTGGAAATGGAGTTCCGGCAGGAGGAATTGGTTGAAGTAGGCGAAGTGGTGTACACTTCGGGTTTGGGCGGAATTTATCCCAAGGGTGTGCCCATAGGCGTCGTCACGGAGATCAAGATGAGTCCCTCCGGTATGCTCCAGGTAGCTGTGATTGAGCCGCTGGCCGATTTTGCCGGGTTGGAGGAAGTCGTGATTGTCAAACCGGCGCTTAACTGATGTTAAGGCATGTGGGGATGTTTGTCATCTGGTGCGTCTGCCTGATCCTGAGCGGCACCGTGTTTGAACTGTTTTCCTGGGGCGCGGTCAAGCCCGACCTGGTCATGCTTTGGGCTATATACACGGCCCTGCACCACACGCCGGTCAGGGGCGCGGTCTGCGGTTTTGTCTCCGGTCTGTTGTTTGATTTCTACCTGGGCCGTTATTTTGGCGTCTACACCGTCGTTCTGCCGCTCGTTTCTTTATTGAGCGGCATTTTGCAAAAAAACTGGTATCGGGAAAATATCCCCTTTACCATCGGCCTGGTGTTTCTCCTAACGCTCAGCGGGCAAAGCGCCGTCGCCCTCCTGGCCCTGACCGGCGGCGCCGTTCTTTACCTGCGTGACGCCGTGCCGCTGATTGCGGCCATATCTTTTTACAACGCGCTGCTCGTGCCAATCACTTATCCCTGGCTGCACCGGGCCTTTACCCGCGGATTTTTGAAGCAGAAGGTCAAGTGGGAGGAAGATCATATATTGTAGGAGGTAGATGTCACGGAAAAACGCAGCCGGCAAAAAATCCAGTTCCGACTTTATATAATGGGCGTCTTCATCGTCCTTTGCTTCTTTGTCCTGGGCGTGAACCTCTGGCGGCTGCAAATCGCCGAAGCCGAATATTACGCGGAAATGGCCCGGGGCAATGTGCTGAAAAACGTGACCACCGCTCCCGTGCGCGGTGAAATCGTCGATGCCCGGGGGACGGTGCTGGCGCGGAGCGAGCCGGTTTTTGCCGTCGTGCTGGACTGGACGGACCTGCCGCCGACGGATGAAAACTGGCGGGAGGTGGCCGGCGTCCTGGCCGCTTATATCAAACCCTACTGGCCTTACCCTCAGCAATCGGCGGAATTGATCACGGAGGATATCCTCGTGATAATTCAAAACCAGCAGCGCCAAAATTATCAGTCCGCCGTTATTCTCGAGGACATACCCGCGGAATTGCGGGCTGTCCTGGCCGAACACGGCAACGAACTGCCGGGCGTGAGCGTGACGGCGCTGCCGGAGCGGGTTTACCCCCAGGGAACGCGCCTGGGGCAGGTGCTGGGCTATGTCCGGGAGATCAGTGAGGAGGAGATCGCGGAGTTTAACGCGGCCGGAGACAGTTATGAATACGGCCAGGGTGATTTTGTCGGCAAAATGGGGGTGGAAAAGAGCTATGACACCTGGCTGCGCGGCGAACACGGCCTGGAGCGGGTCAGTATCGACGGGCGCGGGCGCCCCATCCGCAAAGAAACGCTGATCGAGGCCCAACCCGGCCGCACCGTGCAGCTGACGGTAGACCTCCGCTTGCAGCAGACCCTGGAAGACGCGCTGGACAAGGTCGTGACCGAGATCCAAAAAAAGAACCCCAAGGCCCAGGCTGCGGCGGCCGTGGTGCTGGACGTCAACACGGGCGGGATATTGGCCATGGCCTCCCGGCCCTACATGGATCCGAACGAACTGATCGGCAATATTTCCGAGGAAACGGCCGAGCGTTATTTTAACAGCGAGGAAGCGGCTTCCTTCAACCGGGCCCTGACCGGGCTGTACCCGCCGGGATCCACTTTTAAGATGCTGACGGGCATGGCGGGGCTGAAAACGGGCGTCGTGACCGAGGACACCTATTTCAACGACACGCTCTATTCTCTCGGGCCGGCGGGGATCATGGCCCAGGGCGTGCCGGAGTGGGGCGGGAATAATTTTGGCCGCGTCAATATTTATAGCGGTCTGGCTCATTCTTCCAATATATATTTCCAGATAGTGGGGCGGCGGGCGGTGGAAAAAGAGCCGGAGATCATGCGCGAACTCTGTCTGGAATTTGGCCTCGGCACGCTATCGGGCGTGGACCTGCCCGGGGAAGCGGAGGGGATCGCTCCCTCCCCCTCCTGGAAGAACGCCTATTTTAAGCCGTATTATGACAAGCAGTATGAGGAAAATATTAAGGCCATTGAAGAAAAATACGCGGCTCGCCTGGAGGCAGCCGCGGACGAGCAGGAAAAAAGGGATCTCGAATATCAGCGGACGGACGATTTGCGGCGGGCGGAACAACTCTACGACAGCCAGATTGATTTTAACGTGAACTGGCGGCCGGCGGACAGTTTTTATAACGCCATCGGCCAGAGCTATAACTCCTACAGTGTTTTGCAGCTGGCCAATTATGTGGCGACCATTGTCAACGGTGGTTTACGTTACCGCCCCCATGTGGTGGATCGGGTGCTGGATCCCTTCACGGGCGAGGCGGTCTGGGTCTTTGAGCCGGAAGTCCTGAACCGGGTTTCTGTCTCCCCCCGCATCCTCGCCGTGATCAAGGAGGCGATGGCCGGCGTCACCCGTCCCGGCGGCACGGCCGGCAGTTTATTCGCCGATATGCCGGGCTTTTCCGGCGGGGCGAAAACGGGCACCGCCCAGCAGGGCTCCAAGGACACGGCTTTCGGCAAAATATATAACGGCGTCTTCGTCGCTTTTGCTCCCTACGACAATCCGCAGATCGCTTTTGCCAGCGTCGTGGAATTCGGGGACAGCGGCGGCGGCACCTCCGGACTTGTGGCCAAGGAAGTGTTCCGGCAGTATTTCGGTTGGTGAAAGATATTTTTGCGCTTTATTTTGCGCTTTATTTTGCGCTTTATTTTTGCGCTTTATTTTTGCGCTTTATTTTTGCGCTTTATTTCTCATTCAGGCATCCTCACGATCCAACGGCCATTTTTGCGCGCGCCCTCACGCATGATAGCTCCGCTTTTTTTTCAACCCCGCAATAGCGTTCTGGACATTCCGGCGCGACTTTTCAATAGCGACCGCAATCTCAACCTGGGTTGCAGTCGGATGCGCGGTCAGATATGCTAAAATGGCGGATTCAATCAAAGCGCAATTATCGTTGCGCTTTATTTTGCGCTTTATTTTGCGCTTTATCCTGCGCTTTATCTTGCGCTTTATTTGCGCTTTGTTTATTACCGATCAAGGCGTCAAAGGAATAGTTGTCGTCCAACGGCACGATGATGCGGAATACATCGCCGTCAATCAACTGCGGCGTTTGGCCGGAATAGATTTCCCCATAGCGGTACAGATTGCGGACGCCGGAGCCGAGTTCGTCCGCCAGCCAAATATTGCGGAAGAAAGCGGCGATGATGGGGTTCTTGGGGTTTGGCCTGAAATTATCCGGCGTTATCACTTCGCCCGTCTCGGTGCGGTTGGCGTTCGTGGTGTACATCCGGTCTTTTTCAATCACGAATTGCGCGATATAGGAGCTGGAGAATTCCCGATGCATCAGGCAGTGTAGATAAAAATTATTGGTATTGCCTTGCGGTTTGTTTTCCGCTATAATCGTATTATGGGTTTATTTCAGGGGTGCTATATTAGGAGGAAGATAATGATCACTGAGGAAAAAAAGGCGCGCTTCCGGGCCATCGCCGCCGCCGCCAAAGGAACGGCCGGCGCTCTTATTCCGGTCATGCACGAAGCGCAGGAGTTGTTCGGCTGTCTGGATTACGAAGTGGAAAGCCTGGTGGCCGGGGAGTTGGGGGTACCGCTGGCCGACGTATACGGGGTGGCCACGTTCTACAGCAAATTCCACCTGGAACCCAAAGGCGAATACCAGATCAACGTCTGTCTTGGCACGGCCTGTTATGTCAAAGGCGCCCAGATGATCCTGGAAAAAATCGAAGACATGCTGAAGATCAAGGTCGGGCACACGACGGCCGACGGCCGGTTTTCCCTGGAAGCGACGCGCTG
>JAISWK010000088.1 GCA_031270805.1 Gracilibacteraceae bacterium | reverse complement strand
CGGCATAGGAGACTCCATTCGGCCTCGCCGAATGGTTAGTCGAACTTGTGCAGGAACCTAGCCGCTGTTCCCGCCAACCCCCCGAGAGGAATGTTCATGCGGGTTACAGCGGCTTGGTTGCTACCTCGGAGACTCGCCGGGAGCCTGTTGCAGAGGGCTTACCAACAGCTCGAAGACTCGCTGGGTAAGTCTCTCGCAATCCGCCCGTTGGTCTTCGGGACGATTGCCATCGTCCCCTACGGCAATACCGCCCAATTCGGCGTATACGGGACGATTGCCATCGTCCCCTACGACTCTCTTTCCTATTCGGGAACAACAGAAATGGATTGACAAGGGGTTGGAAAAAAGATAAGATAAAATAAAGATATTGCCGCTTATCAATAGAGCGGAACAGGATGGCAAAAATGAAGTTAAATCATATGACTAAATGTATATGGGCCGTATTAGTTTTGGCGCTGTCGCTTATGGCGACGGCCTGCACCGCCGCGATTCCCGACGGCGGCGGCGGCGGTCAAGCAGCGCCGGTTTATACGGATTTTCGCGATATTCCCGGCGTGACGGCGGAAGAAGCGGCGGCCATCGACGCTTTGATCGTTAAGTATCAGGCGGAGGGATTTTCCTATGGGACTTTTCCCAGCACGGAGTCTTTTACGGAACCGGATGGGAAGATCGGCGGCTACAGCGCGCTCTTTTGTGACTGGATGAGCCAGTTGTTCGGCATCAGGTTCACTCCCGGGACATATGACTGGGATGCGCTATACGACGGCGTATTGACCGGAGAGATAGATTTTACCGGGGAACTTTCCGCCACGCCGGAGCGGCGAAGGGAGTTTGCCATGAGCAGACCGTTCGTGCAGCGGGCGATTATGGCTTTTCGCCCGGACGGCAGCCTCAGTTTTGAAGAAATAAGGAAAACCCGCCCCTCGATATATGCTTTCTTGGCCGGTTCCAACACCGCCGACCTTATTCTGGCCTCTTCGCCCTACGCCGTAACCCCTGTTTACGGGGATTCGATGGAAAAAGCCGCCGCTTTGGTGGCGGCGGGCGAGGCGGACGCGTTTCTCGCTGAAGAACACGGCGAGGCGAATATGCCCCCGGGCTGGCATATGGAGAAGATTTTCCCCCTCGTTTATTCCCCATCGTCATTTTCCACCGGGCAGGAAGAACTGGCCCCCATCGTCTCCGTTCTCGATAAATATTTGGCCCGGGTGGGCATGGAATACTTGCTGGCCCTCTACAACAAGGGCCATGAGGATTATAAGCGCAGCTCCCTTTACGCCCAATTTACCGAAGAGGAAAAAGAATATCTGCGCGAGCGGGGCGAAAACGGGCTCCCGATCAGACTGATCGCTGAATCCGACAACTATCCGGCCAGTTTTTATAACGCCAGGGAGGGGCAGTGGCAGGGCATCAGCCTGGACGTGTTGGATAAAATATGTGATTTGACCGGACTGAGCTATGAAGTCGTCAGCGGAACGGATTCTGTGGGGGTCGATAATCTTGCCGCCCTGACCCGCGGCGAGGGGGCGCTGATGACGGAGCTGCTCCGCTCCGAGGAACGGGAAGGCAAGTACCTCTGGGCGGACGAACCGTATGCCGACGACTATTTTGCCCTGCTTTCCCTGATCGACACTCCCGACATCTCTGTCAATCAGGTATTGTATTCCCAGATAGGCGTGGTAAAAGGAAGCGCCGGGGAATATTTCTTAAACAAGTGGTTTCCCGACCATGGCGACCTGGTTCTCTGCGCCGATAACAGCGACGCGCTGCAAAAAATGAAAACCGGCGAGATTGATTTGGTGATGGCCTCCCGCAATATGCTACTAAGCGCCAGCAATTATATGGAAGATTCTGGGTTTAAGATTAACCTGGCTTTTTCCTTCAACTATGGTTCTTATTTTGGCTTCAACAAGGAGGAGAACTTGTTGAAGTCCGTCGTCAGCAAAGCGCAGACTTATGTGGACACCGCCGCCATCACTGAAAGGTGGCAGCAGCGCATTTTCGATTACAGCGGGAGGATAGCGCAGCAGCAAACCGTATTTTTGCTGGGACTGTCCGTGATGCTCGTGGCGATCATCGCCCTGCTCACAGTCGTCGTCGGTCGGAGAAAACGAACGAATATACTATTGGAGAAAACAGTCCGGGAGCGTACGGCGGCGTTGGAAGTTCAGACCCGGGCGGCGGAGGCGGCGGCGAAAGCCAAGAGCGATTTTCTTTCCAATATGAGCCATGAAATAAGGACGCCCCTCAACGCCATCATCGGCATGACCGAGATCGCGGAAAAGGCGGCGGATATTGCCCGGATGCGATCCTGCAACACCCGGATAAAAGACGCTTCCCGGTATTTATTGGGCCTGGTGACCGATATTCTTGATATGTCGAAAATTGAGGCGGGCAAGATGGAGTTGTACTTGCAGCCGTTTTCTTTGCCGGCGCTCCTTGATCAAGCCAAAGAATTGTTCCTGCCCCGCTGCCGGAGCAAAAATATTGACTTCCGGGTGAGTCATGACAATGTGCCGCCCTTTATTTACTCGGACGGGCAGCGACTTTTGCAGGTGCTGACGAACTTGCTTTCCAACGCGGTGAAGTTTACGCCGGAGAACGGGCGGATTGATTTTACCGTGCGCCAGACAGGGGAAGCCGACGCCAATGGAATGGTTAGGCTGGAGTTTTCCGTGCGGGATACGGGGATCGGTATGACCGCCGAGCAGCAGGAAAACCTGTTTCAAGCCTTTCAGCAGGGCGACAGCAGCATTGCGGCCAGGTACGGCGGCACAGGGCTGGGGCTGACGATCTCCAGACGCATAGTCAGTCTGCTCAGCGGCGATATTCAAGTCAGCTCAACCCCCGGGAAAGGCTCCGTTTTCACGGTTACCGTTCCGGCTCAGGTCAGCACGGAAGCGGACTGCGCCGCGCAAGACTCCGCTGCGGCCGAAGATTTTGATTTTACAGGCAAAACACTCCTGCTGGTGGAAGACGTGGAAATAAATCGCGAGATTGTGTTGACCCTCCTGGCGCCGAGCGGGATACGCATCCTTGAGGCTAGTAACGGCGACGAGGCGGTCAAAAAGTTCGAGCAGTTTTCTGCGGAAATAGACATCGTTTTTATGGATATAAAAATGCCCTTTATGGATGGCATTGAGGCTACCGCCGCCATTCGGGCGAGCGAACTGCCGAGCGCCGGCGCCGTCCCCATTATCGCGCTGACCGCCAACGCCTTCCAGGAGGATATCGACAAGGCCCACGCCGTCGGAATGAACGACCACCTCAGTAAACCGATTGATATTGACCGGGTATTTGCCGTGATGAGGAAATACCTTTCCTAAGGGAGGAAAGAGAGCAGAGTAAAGAGGAAAGAGTGGGGCCGTCCCCATTTTTTCCTAGTGGGACACTTGGGGACGGTACGATTTTGTCACATTTTTGTCTGACTAAATCTCACCCCAAATGTGACAAAATCGTACCGTCCCCAAGTGTCCCGGCGCCCGTCCCTAATCCCTAATCCCTAATCCCTAATCCCTAATCCCTAATCCCTAATCCCTAATCCCTAATCCCTAATCCCTAATCCCTAATCCTCCCTTTTTTATTTACTTCGATTTTACCGGCGTTATGTTGTTTGTTGACAATTGTCCGCTAAAATACTGACGAGGGAATCAGAAAAGAAAGGAGGTAACACAAGTATGCCCAAGCAAAGCGTTTTGCTCGCCGCCGCCCTGTTCGCCGCAGTCCTGTTCCTGTCGCCGGCGGTCAGACCGGTGTTGGCCGCAGTGCTGGAATGCCCGGCGGAGATTGTCCTGGCCGAGGGACAAACCGCTTTTTCCCTGGCACTGACGGTGCAGCCGGACGAGGCTTACGCCGGGGCGGAATTTGCCCTCCGCTGCCCGGATGGGGTAACGGTGACAAGCGTCGCCAGCGGTCAGTCGCTGACGGCCGGGCCGACCGAGGCCCGAGGGCTCACCTGGTTCGGTTTTTTTGCCGCCGACAACGATTATGAGGGGGCGCTGACGGCTGATGTGGAACTGGAATACACCGGTACGAATCCGACCGCCCTGACGGTTGAGCGCGTGAATGTCTACACCCTCGATCAGGGCGCTGTGACAACGGCGGCGGATTACGGACAGAAAACCGTGTCCATCAGCCGGATGGTCAGGCCGGACGACCCGGATAACCCGGATAACCCGGATGATCCCGGAAACCCGGACAATCCCGGAAACCCCGACACGCCGGGCAATCCAGACAATCCCGGCAATCCGGACGACCCGGATGACCCGGATAATCCCGACACGCCCGGCAATCCCGACACGCCCGGGACTTCAAGCCGTCCGAGCGCAAACGGTGGTTCCGGCGGCGGTTTCAGCGCCTTGAATCCGGAAACGCCGGCCGGGGAAATGATCACGGAAGAAGAGGTTCCGCTCGCGGCCCTACCGGACGCGGACGCGGACTCGGCCCTACCGGACGCGGACTCTGCCGAAGCGGCCGGTTTTATCCCCAATCCGCGCACGGGAGCGGCGGATTTAGAGGCCCCGACCGCAGGCAGTCCGGAGACGAAGGCCCCGGGGCTCAACGCGCCGATTTTCTGGCTCGTGCTGAGCGGCGCGGCCTGCTTCATGGTTTTGGGATTTTTTGCCGCCAAAAACAGGCGGTATAAAGCGAATCCCTGACGGCGGAAAAGGCGGTCAACCACCGCTCCGCAGGAAACGAGGAGGAAAAAATGCTGAAAACACTGAAAAAAATAGGATGTGTCGCCCTGGCGACGGCTCTGCTTCTGGGTTTTGCTCTGACCGCTCCGGTCGCCGTCACAGCGGAGCCGGATCCGGTCGTGCTGATTGACGCGCACCACGTATGGACCTATGAGGACAGCGACACGGATTTGTTCGGCGACCCGGCGACGGATTTCCGCAGCCCGGACTATGACGCCACCACCTGGAAAACCGGCCCGGCGCCGCTCGGCTACCCGGCCGCGGAAACGGATAACCGGATCTTCGGGAAGATTTCCGACGCCGGCACTCTGGTGGCCAACCGCACCAGCCCGGACGCCATGCTCACCTACTATCTGCGCACTTATTTTGTGGCGAACGACGTCGCCGACATCGGAAGCCTGGAGGCGGAAATCTCCTTTGACGACGGCTATGTACTCTATTTGAACGGGCAGGAAATCGATCGCCAATATGTTGAGGGCGACCCGGCCCATGACACCGACGCCACTTTTGTCAACGAAGCCAAGAACTCCGAGGGTAAAAAAGTGGTCGATCTCTCGGCTTACACCGCCTTCCTGAGCGAAGGGCAGAACCTGCTCGCCCTGAGTCTGCACAACCGCGACAAAAGCAGCTCCGACATTTACTGGGGCCTGAAGTTGAGCGCCGTCTACGGGGAAAGCACTCCGGGCGAGGACGGGGATTTGACCCCCCGCCAGGTGAACGTGCATGTGGGCAATGACGCGGCCAGCGAAGTCATTTTTGCCTATACGACCGTAAAATCCACGCCGACCAAAGTCAGTTTGACCGATGGTTCCGAGACCTTCGATTTTACCGGCACCAGCTCCGTCGGCAATTCAGGAAAATATTTCCACAGAATCGACGTTTCCGGTCTCGCCGCCGATACCACTTACAATTATGAGGTCGGCGAAGCGCCGAATACCTTCGCCGGCAAATTCAAGACCATGCCGGCCGCCGGCAGCCAGGACAGCTTCAAATTCGTTTATATCGCCGATACGCAGCCGGGCGATCCGGACAGAGACGGTGAGGCCCTCGGCGCCACGATGACGGCTATTTCCGCCCTTGATCCCGATTTCGTCTACCTGGCCGGCGACATCACCGACACTTCGACGAACGAGGCCCAGTGGGAAAGCCTTTTTTACAACGACGGCCTCTATCCGACCGGCGGCCAGGATATGTTCGGCAATTACCTGATCGCCGCTATCCAGGGCAACCACGACAATGATACTTTTACCAGCCATATCAATACCCCGTCCCAGGAAGGAAAAATAGTCTACACCTTCGATTACGGCCCGATGACCTTCGTCATGCTGAACCTGGAAGCGGCGCGCTATAGCGCCGACGCCCGGGCGAAACAGACGGAGTTTCTGACGAACGCGATCAATGAGGCTAAGGCCCGCGGGCAATGGACGGCGGTCGGTTTCCACAAATCCCTCTACACGGGCGCGAGCCATATCACGGACAGCGACGTAATTGAGGCCCGCACGTACTGGTGCCCGAAATTTGCCCAGCTGGATGTGGACTTCGTGCTGCAGGGGCATGACCATGTCTACAGCCGCGGCTTTGTCCTGGAAGATGGAGCTAAAGCGGCGGTGGATGCTCCGAAAGGCGCCGAGGTTCAGGATCCGAGTGACGCTCCCCTCTATATGATCGGCGGTCACGCCGGCGGTTTGAAATGGTACTCCATGAAAAACTACACCGTGACCCCCGGTGACCCCCTGGTTCCCGGTTACGCCTTCTTGGACGTCGACTCGGCCAATCCCGCCCATAACGACGATAACAAGGGCAGCGACGTGAAGCAGGAGCAGGTCGTGGTGGAACTCAGTGTCGAGGCGGACGAAGTGCAGATCAACGCCTATATGCTCAAATATGATTATGCCACGCATACGATCACCACGCCCCAGTACCTGTACGACTCGCTGACCATCCGGCGCGACGCGGCGGCGGAGACGCTGAGCGCGGCTCTGAGCGGCCCGGCCGAGGTAAACAGCGCGGACGAAATCGTTTATAGCGCGACTTATAACAACTTGGAAAACGCCAATGCTTTTGACACGATTCTCTCCTATGACGACGGCAAGCTGGAATTCGTCAAAGCGGAAAGCGCCCTGGACGGCGCCCTCATCGCCGAGTACAGCAAACCGTCCGACTCAACCGTGCGCCTGGTTAACGGCGGGCAAAACGGCGTCAGCGGCGAGCAGACCGTAGCGCGCTTCATCTTCCGCCTCAAAGAGGGCGTAGCCGTCGGCGGCACTGTCGCGGCGACCTTGGTGAAGGCGACGACGGTAAAAGGAGACGCGGACGTCGAAGCGGTGATCAGCGCCGCGACGGTTACATCGGACGTCGTCGCGGTGGTCGTGCCCGGCGACGTGAACAGCGACGGGCAAGTCACGCTGGCCGACCTGGCCCTGGCTCTGACGAAGTACCAGACCAATGATAGCGTCTGCGACGTGGACGGCAGCGGCGTGGTGGATGTGGCGGACTTCATCTTCATCTATAACAAGTACGTGGGACAATAATCGTCCAAACAGTCCCGCACCGGAACGCGCAGGGGCGCGCCGCCGCACGCACGCGGCGGCGCGTCTTCTGCACGTCATCCGGTCCGGCAGGAGAGGAGAGACCGGCATGAAAAAACGCGCGACTTTGACGCTCTGGATCGCTCTGCTGGCGCTCTTTGCGCTGGCGGCCTTCCTGGCCAACACCGGACTCGTTTTCCCGCCGCCGGGGGACTATCAACCCGACAGCCGTTACGAGCGGGCCCAGGTCAAAAAGATCATCACCGACACCCTCGCCCCCGACCCGGATTTTCCGGAACTGCTCATCGGCGTGCAGGAAGTGGAAATGGTGCTATTGAGCGGGGCGCAAAAAGGGCGGCCCGTGCTGGCGAAAAACTTTGTCGGCCGGCTGGAAAACAAACCGGTACAGGTGGGGACGAAAATAATCGCCTTCAGCACGGACGGGTTCCGCACCGCTATGATCAGCGGCTACAGCCGGGAAACCACCCTGGCGGCGCTTGCTTTGCTCTTTGTCCTCACCGTGGCCGTTTTCGGCGGAGCCAAAGGGGTAAAGGCCCTGCTGGCCCTGATTTTTACGCTCGTCAGCGTCGTCGTGCTTTTTATCCCGCTGCTGCTGCGCGGCGCGAACCCCGTGGTCGCCGCCACCGTCGTCGTTATTTTTTCCACCGCCGTGACCATGCTGGCCCTGAACGGACTCAGTCCCAAAACCGGCGCGGCTGTAGCCGGCTGTATTATCTGCACCTTCTGCGCCGGGGGCGTCGCTCTATTATTCGGCCGCCTGGCTCATGTGTCAACCTACACGACCCCCGAAGCGGAAAACCTGATTTTTATCGCCCAGCAGACAAATTTGCGTCTGCACGATATTTTATTTGCCGGCGTTATCATCGCCTCCTCCGGCGCGGTCATGGATACCTGCATCTCCGTCGCCTCGGCCATGCACGAGCTGGCCGTCCTGAATCCCGGCCTCACCCCGGGCGCCCTCTTGCAGGCGGGGCTGAACGTCGGGCGGGATATCATGGGCACCATGACGAACACGCTCATCCTGGCCTTCACGGGCAGCGCCTTGAACACCCTGCTCATTGTTTTTATGTACCGGATGCCGTATTTCCGCACCGTCAACCTTGATCTTTTTGTCGTTGAGGTGCTGCGCGGACTCTCCGGCAGCATCGGACTCGCGCTGGCCGTTCCGGTCACCGCCCTGCTCGCCGCCCGCTTGCTGCGGCCCCGCGCGGGGGAAAAAAGCGTCTAATGCCGGCGGGTCAGCCCCATAACGGCCAAACGCTCCAGAGCGGCGCGCTCCGGCCTGTTCGGGAGCAAGGGCAGCTTTTGGCAGGCTCGGGCGACAAAACGCCGCGCCGCTTCCCTGCTGCGGGGAATCCCGTCGGAACGGCGGATCAGGGCCAAGGCTTCCTCCGTTTCCGCCGCGCTTTTTTCCTTCCGGGCCAGCAGTTCCCGCAACCGGGCCGCTTCCGCCCCGTCCCCGCTCATAGCGATGATCATCGGCAGCGTAATTACGCCCTGGCGCACGTCGCTGCCCACCGGCTTGCCCAGTTCCTCTTTCGTCGCCTCAATGTCGAGGATATCGTCCACCATCTGAAAAGCCATCCCCAGGCATTGCCCATACTGGCGAAGCGCGCGCGCCTCGTCCCCGGCCGCTCCGGCGACGACGGCCCCCGCCTCGCAGCTCATGCTCAGCAGCAGCGCCGTTTTGCGCCGGATCTTATAAAAATAGTCGTAAATACTTTGCCCCGTATCATGCGCGGCCTGAATCTGGCAAATCTCCCCCCGGCACATCTCCGTTGAGGTGCGCGCCAGCATCGCGGCCAGCGCCCGGTTTTTCAGCCCGTAGATCAATTGCATGGCCTGAGCCAACAAGTAATCCCCCGTGACCACCGCCGCCTCGCTGCCCCAGCGGGCGGCCAGGGTCGGACGGCCGCGGCGCAGAGCGGAATCATCCACTATATCGTCGTGGGCCAGTGAAGCCATATGTACGACCTCAATTGCCACCGCCACCGTAAAGAGCGCGTTTTCCTCGCCGCAGAACAATCTTCCCGCCAGCAGGGCAAATATGGGGCGCATCCGCTTGCCCCCCGCCTCCAGCAGGTAGAGTCCCGTTTCGCTGAGCAGCGGCACGGGAATCCGCAAAAACTCTTTCAGTTTCAGCTCCAGCTTTTTCATATCCCTTTCGATTGTCCGGAACAGATTCACCATCTCGCCCACCCTCAATCAGTTTTTTCATCTTCTTTCGCCAGCCCGCTCACCAGACCGGGCGGCAAGGCCGCCAACGGGTTTTCCGCCGGAGGCGGGGGAACCAAGTCATCGTAACTCAGCAGCAAATCCGCTTCCGGCGCCGGTTCGCTCGAGTTCGGCCGGGCCGCCGCAGTCGATTTTCCCGGCGCCGCCCGACCGCTCATGACGCTGCGCGCCGTCTCCAGCGGTTCTTTCACCTGCTCGTTCCACAGTTCGGCCGGCGTCTCCCAAACATTTTTTACCTCAGATGTCAAGCTATTCCATATGCGCCGGGCCTGGTACACCATTTTACCCAGCGAGCGGGCGATGGCCGGCAGGTCTTCCGGGCCGAAGACGATGAGAGCCACGAAGACGATAAGCGCTATTTCCGTAAAACTCATGCCACCGGCCCTTCCTTTCCGCCTGCTTCCACCCGGGCCAGCTGTTTTCGCCGCCGCCGCACCATCAGGTAGCCGACCCAGATACTCAGTTCATACAGAAGGTACATCGGGCTAATCATCAAAGCCTGCGTCGCCAGATCCGGCGTGGGCGAGAGGATAACGGCCGTGACCACGATGATAAAAAAAGCGTATTTGCGGTACTTGCCCAGCGCGGCCGGGGTGATGATTTCCAGCCGAATCAGTACCAATAGCACAATCGGCAGCTGAAAGACGCAGCCGAAGGTGAGGAGAAAGGCGGTGACAAAGCCGAGGTAGTCGGCGATGGCGCTCTGCACCGTGTCTACCACGTCGCCGCCGATAAAAAAGAGGAATTTCAGGCCCAGCGGCAGGACGATAAAAAAAGCGAAAAGTATGCCGCCGATAAACAGGATAATAGAAGGCAAAGAGACGAGGTAAACCATCTTTTTTTCCGAACGGGTCAGCGCCGGCAGGACAAAAGCCCAAATCTGCCAGATAACGACGGGCGCAGCGATAATGACCCCGGTGATCAGCGATAATTTGAGCTTGACCATCAACTGATCCATGACCCCAATGGAAATAAGCGGTACGCCGGCCATTTCCACCGGCGCCGCCAACAGCTTGAAAACCACCCCGCTCAAGACCCAACCGCCCGCGGTTCCCGCCGCGACGGCGTAAGCGGAAACGATGAGGGCCTTGCGCAAAGCCTTTAAATGATCCCATAACGGCATCTCCGCGGCCGGCGTTCCCTTCCGCTTCACTCCGCGTCCTCCCGCTTTCTGTCGTTTTACAATGCTATTATAACATAATTGCGGGCGCCGCGCCAAGTTCTTTCACAATATATTCAGACGCGCCCGGCGCCTGGCGTGTCGCTCAGTAACGGTATGGTCAGAGAGCGTGGGCCTGGCTGAGGAGGAGACCGAGTACGGTTTTCGCGTCGCGAAACTCCCCCTGGCGCAGACGGGCGAATGTTTCGGCCCGCGAGAGGCGCACGACGCGCAGAAATTCATCGTCGTCCGCAACCAGCGGCGCCCAGGTCAGATCACGCGCCCCGTAAACATATATCTTTTCATCGGAAAAACCGGGTGAACTGTAATACATCCCCCAGAAATCCAATTCCGCGTCATAACCGGTCTCTTCCCGCAGTTCCCGCCGCGCGCAGAGCGCCGGTTCCTCGCCCGGCTCCAGCTTGCCGGCCGGGATTTCCAGCGTAATTTCCGCCAGCGCGTACCGGTACTGGCGCACAAAAATAAACTCCTCCGCCCGGGCGGCGACGACGGCCACGGCCCCCGGATGACGCACGATTTCGCGCACCGTCTCCTTGCCGTTCGGCAAAAGCGCCACGTCTTTTTCCACCCGGATTATGCGGCCGTCAAAGATTATATCTGATTTTACGGGAGTTTCCGCAAGTTCGCGCCGCTCCGCCTCTTTTTTCTCCATGCCGCCTTCCGCCGTTTCCACTTTTTTTAAATAAATATATATTTAGCATGTTAGCAGAGAAGGCGCCGTTTGTCAATAGGAGGAAAGAGTGTGGAGGAAAGAGGAAAGAGTGGAACGGCAGCTCGCCGAACCCAGGGTATTGAATTGTGCATTGTGAATTGTTCTACCGCCCCCCGGCTTCCCGTTCCGCCGGCATAATCCCCTCCCGGCCTGCGGCGGCGCGCTTGTCTGTTAAAAGAGTCCCGCCGCCCTGTTCCCGTCCGCTCTGGGCGGAACGTTCCCGCGCCCATTGCAGACGCTCGGCAAAACTCATGGTGGCAAATTCTTTTCCTTCCTGCCGCTCCGGGCCGCCCT
>JAISWK010000074.1 GCA_031270805.1 Gracilibacteraceae bacterium | reverse complement strand
TCCACAAACTTCATCGGCTCGCGCTCGTCTGTGACGGCGGTCTTAGCCGCACTTGCGCCGTTTTTCGGCGCGATAGTGGTTGCAGTCATTGATTGACCCCCTTATTGAATTATGGTAAGATTTGTTTGAAAGAGAACCGCCGCGAACCTCCTTTCCGACCGGCGGCGATGTTCCGAATATTTCTCCCTCTATATAATGGTCATTTAGAGGGGGTAAATCGGAACTCGTTTGGAAAAGTTTTTTGAAATTTAACAATGTTGTGCTGTCACGCGCTGTCCATTGCCGAAATTTCACGTTTGTTGTGCCGTCCGCTCGCCGTGCCGCAACGCCAGACTGCTTGTGTTAATGGACATATCCAATCTATGTCCTTAACACTATAACCCTTTTGGATCGGTTACCACGAACGAAACCGGGTAATCCTTCGACCGGCACTGCATCAGGTTCGGTTTTAATACGAACCTTGTCTTTCCGCTGCCTGACCCCCCGATGACCAGCATATTCTTGTTGCGGGCATACTTGGGATCCGCCGGGCGGGGGTTCATCGTCAGCCCCTCGGTCTGGGTCAGGACGATGTTGTTTTCTGGGTTGGCGTCCATAAAAGGCTTGATGTCGGCTGGCTTTCCCCATCTCGCCGAACCGTACTCCATATCCTTGCGGTATTTTTTCGCGTTTTTCTTCCTGACGTAAACGATTGCGTAGACAATCGCCGCCCCCGCCAAGCCGAACGTCAGGTCAAACGGGTCGAAAGACGGCGTCAGTTTCGCCATTGCCGCATTGAGCGTCCCGGCGACGCGGATAATCTTCTGCAAAACGTCATCGCCGGGGGCAAGGCGGTACGCCTCGCCCAGCTTATTGGCGAACCAAAAGATCAGCGCGTAGGGAAGGTTAGGCACAGCATACTTTTTTAAGGATGCCGTTATGTTCGCGGTGGTCATAATTCCGGCCCCTCCCTGTGCTTGTGACGGGTCTTGTCCCTGAACACATTTTTGAGCATCTCCCGGAAATCGCGCATGGACTCCCGGACGGACGGCTTGTCTTTATCCCGCTTGACCATCTTATTGGAGAACTCCTTGAACGCGGCGGTCATGGCGTCTGCGTCCTTCGCCCGGAAAAACACCAGCCAGCGCGGGGGATCGACGGATGCGTCCTTTTTCAGCGAGTAGCTGATGTTGTATTTCCGCGCCACCGGGTCAAAAGCCTTGATGTTGTCGTTCGTGACCTCCACATTTGACAGGGAACCGCCTTTGGACAAATCCTTCAGGGATTGCCTGCCCTCTTTGAGTTTGCCGCGCGATTCCTTCATCTTCCGCAACGCGGCCTGCATGAGCGCCGCCAGTGCTCTGCCTGTCATTTTTGTAGCGTTTGTAGCCAAAACTACGCTCCTGTTTTCAATATCTTCCTGCAAACAGCTCACCTCTTTCGAAGATAGCCCGCGCGCAGCAGTCATTACGCGCCAGAGGAAGGAACAACTCCACAAGCGCGGGGTTGAACTGCGCGCCGGCCTGATTTTTGATATACGCGAGGGCGGCCTCCCGCTCCCGGCCGGGCTTATACGATCTCGCGGACACCGGCGCGACGTAGACGTCGGCGATGGACGTGATCGGCACATAGAACGGAAGCTCGTCCGAGAATCTGCCCCAATAACCGCCGCCGTCCCAATGCTCGTGATGGTACAGCGCGGTCTGCCGCGTCATCTCGCCCAAGCCGCCCTGTATGCTTTTCAACATCTCCGCGCCAAGCGTGGTGTGGGTTTTGATGACCTCAAACTCCTCCGGCGTAAGGCTGCCCGGCTTATACAGGACGCTCTTGGGGATTTTCAGCTTGCCGACATCGTGCAAAACCGCGGCGGTACGGATCTGCCGCGCCTGCGCGGCGCATACGCCGCATCTGAGCGCGATGATTTCCGTAAGCCGCCCAACCGCCTTTTCCTCTTTGAAATTTGCCGTAAAAGTCACCCCTTTCCGTATGTGATAATCGCGGCGGGCGTCAGGATACGTCTCCGCCGGCGGTAGGCTCGGCATCCGGCTCGCCCGCCTCCACGCGCTCCTTCGCGGCTTTGGCGTAATGGCGGGAAAGCTCGATGCCGACAGCGGGGTAGCCCTCCAATTTCGCCGCCAGAACCGTCGTCCCCGAACCGGCGAAGGGGTCGAGGATGATCCCGCCCGGCTCGACAATGCGGCAGACATCCCGCATGACGCCCAGCGGCTTCTCGGTCTGGTGGGTGCGCTTCACAAGCGCGGGCATGGCCTGACGAAACACGCCGGGCAGCACGGGCGCGGCGCGGTCAGCGGGCATATGGCCGTTAGACCCCCACACGATAAACTCCGCCTGCTGGCGGAACCTTCCGCGCTGGGGGCGGCTGTTGGTCTTGTCCCACACCAGCGTCCCGCGCCAAAGCCATCCGGCCCATTGGAGCGCGTCGGTCATGGACGGCAACTGCCGCCAGTCGATGAACATGCAGATGGGCGCGCCGGGCTTGGAGCAGCGGCGCGCTTCGAGCAGCCACTCGGCCATCCAGCGCGTCCAAGACCGCTGGTCTTTGGAATCGCCCTCAAAGTCGGGGAGCGGGTTCCCGTTCTTGGCGCTGGAGTATTTCACCGCCGTGGATTTCTGCTTGGCGTTCTGATCCGCCGCGCCCGACGCGTAGGGCGGGTCGCAGATAATGCCGCCGAACAGCCCGTCCGGGAAGGTCGGCAGCACGGTCATCAGGTCGCCGTGGATGATTTCAGCCCCGGTGAACCCGTGGTCAATGTTGTGTTTCATGATGATATTTCGTCTCCTCTCAATCAAAAACAGGCCGAAGTCATCGCTCCGGCCCGTCTTTTTTGGTTTTTTTGGATTTTGGTTTCTGCTGATCGGCTGATTGCGCCGCCTGCTTGCCCTGCCTGTCCCGCTTGATTTTTGCAAGCACGGATTCCTTCGCGGACGGCTCCCGCAGAGCGTCAAGGTTGTTCCGCGCCCAATCGGGCAGACGTTCCTCCGAAAGCGTCCCCGCGATATCGCTTCGCTCCCATTGCGAGGATTTGCCGGTGATCAGGTTCGTGCAGAACACCGCGCGCCCTCTGGCGGCCGGGCTGGCGCCGAATCCCCCTGTGCAGAGCGCGATCTGATAATCGAGCTTCTGAACTCCGGCGCAAGCGATTGCGGATTGAGGACTACCACGCGCCCCTCCAAGTCAACGTCTTTGACCGGTTGACAGTCATCGGCGGTCAGGGTTTGAAACGGGATTCCCCGCGCTTCCCGTTCGGCTGCAATCGCCGCGACCCGCCCGGACAGGCGGTGGGCGAATTCCTTCATCATCTCAAAATAGTCGGCGCTCCCCACGGCGTTTGAGTGTATATCCACGCCAAACGGGTTGTCCCATGCGCAATCGCACACCATATACCTCGCGTCGGCAGCCGGGTTGTCCGCGAAAATCACCTCGCCGTCGTCAAGCTGTATGGAGTGGATGATTTCGTAGCCTTCAATAGTTCGGTTGTTTTGCTGTTTGTTCTGTGCCATGTTTCGCCTCCTCGATATAAAAAATCATCCCCCGGCGCTTTTTGGGTCAGCGTCAGGGGGATGTTAGCGGGGTTCGCATTGCCGGAGCCGTTCCCTTGCAAGCGGGATATATCCGGGGTTTAACTCGATCCCGATGTACTTCCTTCCAAGCGTGAGCGCCGCCGCGCCCGTCGTGCCGCTGCCGAAAAACGGGTCGAGGACGATGCCCCCCTCCGGGCAGCCGGCGAGGATGCACCGCCGCGCCAGTTCTATCGGATACGCGGCGAAGTGCGCTATGCCCCGGAGCGGCGACGTCGGGAAGCTCCATATGTCCCTTCCGCGGCGCATATCCGGGATCGGCGCGTCCCTGTCTTTGGGTTTGTTGATCGTCTGCGCGGTCTGCCCCGGCGCGCCCTCCGCGTATTTGTTGCTGCCGAAACCGCGTTTATACCGCTGCTTCGAGCTTTCCAGCGTCGGCTCCTCCAAAGCCCTGTAATCGAAATAATAGGTCTTGGATTTCGCCAGCAAGAAGATATGCTCGTAGGATGACACCGGGCGATCCTTTACCGAATGGGGGAGCGCGTTTGTTTTGTGCCATATTATGTCCGAGCGCAGGAACCAGCCGTCAGTCCGCAGGGCGAAAGCCAATGCCCACGGAATTCCGAGCATGTCCTTGGATTTTACGCCGCCCCATGATTTCGGGATGCTTCCGGCGTAGGAATCCGCAATGTTGAGCCACAAAGTCCCGTCTGGCGCAAGCACGCGCCGAACCTCGCGGAACACCGCGGCCAACCGCGAAACGTATTCGGCGGGTGTCGGCTCCAAGCCTATCTGCCCGTCAACGCCGTAATCGCGCAGCCCATAATAGGGAGGGGAAGTCACGGCCATGTTTACGCATCCGTCCGGCAGGGTTTGGAGTACGCCGAGGGCATCGCCGCACATGATAATGTTTGTCTCAGTCATAGGCTAAAGCTCCTCCCTGCGGGATTTGCGCGGCCCGTCTCGCTTCGTCTTGGGCGATGCCGCTGCTTGTTCCCGTGCCTCTGCGTTTTTTTCCACGTCGCCGCGAAACGGCGAGCAGACGTAGGCGAACGGCCTGTCGGCCATGAGCGATCACTCCTCTCACATAAAATACGCCGGGGCTGTCACCCTCAGGCGTTCTGCGCTGTTTGCGCGAAATAAGTTATTATTTTTCATTGCTTTTTGCGATTGACTTGTCAAAGCCTTGCCGCTATTGTTGTGGTTGCCGAAAACCGAAAACCATTCGGCAGAAAGGATGGAGCCAGAAATGCAAAAACAAAAAGACGCGCTCTACTTCGTAACCGAGCAGGCTTGCTGCCTCGCGCAAGCGACGGGCAGGGAAACGGACGACTTCCACGCATGCCAAGACGCGGCGGCGTACCTCGCGGACGGCGATGCCGAAGCTCTCGCGGATTTCCGCGGGCGCACAGGCGCGGTGCAGCGCGACCTGACCGGCCTCGAAGATTACGACACGGAGCAGTACGATGGGAAAATTGAGGATGTGCGCGAAGCCGTGTCCGCGCTGAACGTCCTCGGCACAGCCGGCGACACGCCGGAAGAAACCCGCGGCACGCTGTTGAAAGTCGCTGAGATCATCGCGGCTTTTTACGACATTGACAACAACGTGTCGGTGGTTACGGCGTAAAGACAACAGCAACAAAAGTATGAAGCACGGCGGCGGCAGGCCGCTGTGCCTCTTGAAGATAGATAAAAATACCGCGGCGCCGAGGTCAATGCTCCGGCGTTTTTGTTTTTATGTGTTCCCCGCGTTCCGCTTGCCGCAGTATTTCCCCGGATGCCCTCCGCGCCCATTTTTCAAGCCCGGCCAAATCTTGCGGCTTGACGGCGAACTCCCGGCAGTACTGATACGCGGGAATTTTTATCGCGTCGATGGGCGAGAGCGGCTCCATGTCATCCGGCATGAGCCTGTAAACCTCCGCGACGTTCTGCGCCAGCAT
>JAISWK010000040.1 GCA_031270805.1 Gracilibacteraceae bacterium | reverse complement strand
GATACCTCGCCTTTGATACCGTGCGGCCCACCTTTGGCCATGGCTGCAGCGACCAATCGCCGTTCTTTCTCGTTGAGGTGGGGTCTCAAAGCCGCAAAGTTTTCCTCAATATAGTTCATAGGGATAGTATACCACAGAATCAAAAATTATACAATTATTTTTTTACACATCCTAAGCTCTCCCAACTAAGCTCTAAGATCTTGTATTTTCCCCCGCGCTGAGGTAAACTTAGGCTATGAAATTCACCGCTTGTCTCATCACCAAAAACGAAGAACGCTGCTTGGCCCGCTGTCTCGCGAGCCTCGGCGACGCAGTGGACGCGATTGTCGTGGCCGACACGGGTTCCGGGGATCGCACCCGGGCCATCGCCCGGGAGTGGGGGGCGCGAGTTATAGAAATTCCCTGGCGCGATGATTTTGCCTGGGCTAAAAACCAGGCCCTGGCTGCGGCGGACGGTGATTGGGTCTTTTTCCCGGATGCGGACGAGTATTTTCCTCCGGGCGGGGCCGCGGCGTTGCGGGCCTGGATCGAAAAATACCCGACCGGGCCGGGGCCGGGGCCGGGGCCGGACGCCATCGCCCTTCGCCGCTACGAGAGCGCGGACGCCCCCGCCGCTTCCTACACTTCCGTTTTACGCGCCTTTCGCCTCACGCCCGCCCTGCGCTACACGGGGGCGATCCATGAACAGCTGACCCGGGCCGGCGAGCCGCCGCTCATCGCCGACGCGCCGCCCGAAACCGTCTTTCTCCTGCACGACGGTTACAGCGCCGGGCGGGCCGAGGCCAAAACAGCGCGCAATATGCGCATCATCACGGGGCGGATCGCGGCCGGCGACGACGACCCGCTGCTCTTGTTTCACCTGAGCAAAACCCTGGATCGGCGGAAGGAGCGGGAGCGGATCTGGGAGTACGGCAGCGCTTTTCTCCGCCGGGACGCCTCGCCTTCCTCCCTTTGCCTCAAGGCCATGCTCCTGGCCGCCCTGGCTTTGGAATTTACGCCTGACAGGGCCCTGGCCCTTAAGCGCCGGGCCTGGCTGAAAGAAGAGGCCCTGCGCCGTTTTCCCGCCCATCCCGCCGCCTGCCGCCTGGCGGGCGACGAGTGTCTGGAACGCGGCGACCATGCGGAGGCCTTGCGCTGGTATGCGCGGACGACGCGCCTGTGGGAGACCGGGTTCGAGGATTTCGGCGACTCCGATTTCCGCCAGGAACATAGCCGCCATTTGGTGTACACCCGTCTGGGCCGGTGCCGCCAGCTGAGCGGCGATAGCGGCGGGGCGCGGGCGGATTTTGCCGCCGCCCTTGAGCTGGAGCCGGACAATGCGGCGGCGGCCGCCGGTTATATTGAGTGCAGCCGGACGGAAGAGGCCGGAACCATCGCCGCCACCCTGTCCCGCTGGCAGGCCCGGGCCCGGTCGCCGCTCGTTTTTTTGGCGGCGGCGCGGGAAAAACGCTGCGACCTGCTCTACTTGCATTTATACGACCGCTATGAGCGCTTGGATCGGCCGGCCGCCGGGCCGCCGCCGCCCGCCTTTTTTGTTACCATGCAGGTGCTGGTCGGCGCCTGGTGGGCGGCGGCGACGGACTGCTCCGCCCGGGCGCGGCGCCACCCGCTCTGGGGCGGCGATCCGGCCGCCTGGTGGGCCGCTCTGGCGGAACCGGAGCGGACGGAGTTCGGGGAAATATTCGCCGAAGCCGCGGCCGGCTGCCTGCTGGCGGCGGGCGGATGGCAGCCCTGCGCCGCCGGGCGGGGCGGAGACGGGGCCGGAGACCAGCCGCCGGATCCGGTTCTTTTTTTACGCGCCCTGGCCGCCGTAACCCCGCCGGCGCTGAGCGCCGCCCTCCGCCTCTGTCTGGGCGAAGAAACGGAACCGGCCGGGGAAGGATCCGAAATGGTCGGGCGGGTGGCGGAACGGCTGGCAGCCCTGGGCGCGCCGGAACCGATCCGGCTGATGTGGCGGGAGGCGCTGGCGTGTCTGACCTGAGGCCGCCCGGAAGCGGCGGCCCGGGAATTATTGCGTGAATGGGAGTAGAATTATGGTCTTGCCCGCTAATATTAAGGGTCTTATTTTTGATATGGACGGAACCCTGCTGGACACGATGCCGGTGTGGAAAGGGCTGGGCGAGGAGTATCTGGCCCGCTGCGGCGTGGCTTGGACGCCGGAGACAGCGGCGGATTTGCTGCCGTTAAGCCTGGAAAAAAGCGTCGCTTATTTTCGCGAACGCCTCGGTGTGCAAACAGCGGAAAAAGAAATCCTGACCGAGATCAGGGCTTTGGTCAACGCCAGATACCAGAAAATGGCAGCACCCAAGGCGGGCGTGCCGGCTTACCTGGCCCAATGCGCGGCCGGCGGGAGGAAAATGTGCGTGGCCACGGTGACATCTCAGGATATGGCCGCAGCGGTTCTGGAGCGCTTGGGCCTGCTCCGGTTTTTCAGCGCGGTCCACACCTGCGACACTATCGGCCGCCTAAAATCCGACCCGCGTTTTTTTCTGGCGGTGGCGAAAAGTCTGGGCCCGGCGCCGGCGGATACAGCCGTATTCGAAGATTCGCTCTATTGTATGCGTTCGGCCCAGGCAGCCGGTCTGACGGTGGTCGGCGTTTTCGACCCGGAGGCGGAGGGCGGCGAAGCGGCGGCGCGGCAATACTGCTCGCATTATATCTATTCTTTTATGGAATTATTGATTTATGCTTAAGGTATATGTACGCTCTCTCCGCGCCGGCGAACCCGGCGTGAACGGGGAGGGCGGGGATAAAAGCCGGCTGGTACGGGATATTTTTACCAGTATCGCCGGCCGGTATGATTTTATGAATACCGTTATGACGGGGGGGCTGGATCGCTATTGGCGGCGGCGGGCGGTGCAGGCGGCGCGCATCCGGCCCGGAGACCGGGTGGCGGATATTTGCTGCGGCACAGGCCAGCTGGCTCTGGCGGCCCGGGCGGCGACCGGGCGAGGGGGCGAAGTGGTCGGGCTGGACTTTTCTCCGGCCATGCTGGACGTCGCGGCGGAAAATATCAGAGAGGCGGGGCGGCGGGCCGAATCCATCAGCAATATCCGCCTGTTGTGCGGGGACGCCCGGGAACTGCCCTTTGCCGCGGCCGAGTTTGACGCGGTGCTGATCGGCTGGGGTCTGCGCAATGTGCAGGAACGGGAGCGGGCCGTGCGGGAAATGCGGCGAATCGTCAAACCGGGCGGCCGGGTCGTGTCTCTGGACATGGGCCACCCGCGCCTGCCGGGACTGAGCGCCCTCTACTGGCCGCTCTTTGCCCGCCTGGTTCCGTTCCTCGGTCGCCGCTGCGCGGGGGAAAAAGCGCGGGAATACTATTATCTTTACGAATCAGCCCGGGAGTTTCCGCCGCAGTGGGAACTGGCCGATATGTTCCGCCGCTGCGGTCTCACCCATACCGGCGCCCTCGACCTAGCCGGCGGCGTCGTCGCCGTGGTCTATGGGGAAAAATCCCCGCTTTATCCCGGAGAATAACGCTTTTTTTTTGCGGCCCTCCCTGTCCAGCAATTGCTCGACAGCTTGATGTCATAATAACCAAGGCTTAACCAAAAATATCCGAGTGCACAGTCTTTGCGGAAGGTTTTTGTATAGTCGAGGGGTATCACTTATTTTACTCGTCAGCGTTCATAGCGGCAAACATCTGCTCAACGCTCGTAAAACTCCGGTGGGAATCGGTTTTAATCATTTCCTCAACCTCGTTCATTGCCTTCAACGATTCAGCGTTCGGCGAAAATGAATACCGGACTTCAAACGGGAAACCCTGCACCATCAGAGATTTTCTCAAGAATACATTGATCGCATCCGACAGACTGAGACCAAGACTTGCGTATAGGTTGGCAGCCTCGCGTTTAACATTTTCGTCTATGCGAATATTGTGTACTGTGCGAGCCATAACAATCACCTCACAGTTAGTATAGCAAAAACGCACTACTGATGTCAATTGATAGTGGTAGGTTCGTAGTAAAATTTTCTTGATCTGAGGATCCCCGCCGCGCGGGTGTTTGCTCTCATCCCATCTCGCGTCTTTCACCAGATGAACCAAGCTCCCCGGCGCGAGGGTCGGCGCCGAATGGTTAGTCGAACTTGTGCAGCGACCTACCGTCTTGTACGTCCGCACATTGGCGAGGAAGATCAGCCCGGCGATGTTATAGCTCGTGTTGTCCCGCTTTTTCAGCTCGTCGAACACGGATTCTATGACCGAGGCCCCCCACTGCTGCTCTGCCCAGCTCTCCCACAACGGCAACTGATTCCCCAGGAAGCGCAGCAGCCGGCTGTGATGGATTTTGAACGACCGCAAATCCTGCGTAGACACACGGTAATATTCCGGCAGCCCGAAGTCCGGACTGGAAAGGTCGGTCACATTCCCGGCCTCCGGCGTCAGCCCGCACCAGCGATCCAGCACCAGAAGGCCCTTGTAGCTGCCCGGCATTACCTGATCCAGATCAAGCGGCGTTTCCAGCAGTTGTTCGTGTCCCTCCACCAGGATCAGCGCCCCGGCCCCGCCGTACAGCCGCCCCATTTGAGCCCTTCCAACATCCGCTCTTTTGTTTTTGTCCCCCGGATGGCGCGCTCCAGCGTCTTGAGCGGTTTTTCCTCACCGCGCTCCAGCGCCTTCTCGTCCCAGACATATCCCGAGAGTTCCGCGATCAGGTTCACCGTAGTCCATGACCAGATTGTTCAGGACACGCTTTTTTCGCGCTGTTCGCGTGTTTCGCGGTTTGAGAAAATCAAAAAACCTCGGAAAGGCCCTGCTTTGCGGGAGGAACAGACCACCCCGCCGCTTCACGGCACCCCTCCTGCCCGAATTAGGGGGGACATTTGGGGACGGCAGACTGTGTGAAAAAGCATTGACAGCAACCCAGGACATCGTAGGGGCGGATGGCAATCCGCCCGTTGGTTTTCGGGACGATTGCCATTGTCCCCTACGGCAATACCGCCCGATTCGGCGTAGAAACCGGGACACTTGGGGACGGTACGATTTTGTCTTGGTGACAAAATCGTACCGTCCCCAAGGGTCCCTCAATTCTATGGTAACATTTAGATCGACCTAAAGCTGTCAAATTTAGCTTGACTGTTGTTCTGATTTGTAGTATCTTTTCTTCGAGATGCTGGGCTTCGCCCGGACGGCATAGCTAACTGGCCGGATGTCATGAGATTGCCGGCCGGATCCGGCCGGAATAAGCAATTTAGGAGCTGTTGATAAATAACTTGTGCAGTTGGCGCAGCAATTTTGTGTTCTGGCAAGGCGCCAGGTTCCGCTAATACTGGTTGTATTTGCGGGTTCTGGCAACGCAGCCAGAGCGCA
>JAISWK010000021.1 GCA_031270805.1 Gracilibacteraceae bacterium | reverse complement strand
GCACAAGTTCGACTAACCATTCGGCGAGGCCGAATGGAGTCTCCTATGCCGCCCAAGCCGAACTGCCATCCGCCCCTACGATGTCCTGGGTTGCTGTCAATGCTTTTTCACACAGTCTGACGTCCCGTCGAATTTTCACACAGCCTGCCGTCAGACTGTGTGAAAAAGGGAGTCGTTGGGGCGCGCATTGCGCGCCCGCAGAACAAAAAGGGGGACACGGGCGCGCAATGCGCGCCCCTACGATACCCGGGGGTCGCTGCCAATGCTTTTTCACACAGCCTGCCGTCCCCATTTTGTGCGAGCAGAACTTCCGATAAGTTCCCAACCACCCCGCCGGCTTCGCCGGCACCCCTCCAAAGGAGGGGAATGACGTATTTCTGAGCAGAAAGGCGTGGTATAATATGCAGCCGGAAAACCCGGGCCCCCAGGAACCCGCCGCCAAGGGCAAATGGCTTACTCTCAGCGTGATCGCGCTGGGGACGCTGATGGCGGGCATCAACGCCAGCAGTCTCAATGTCGCCAATCCGGTATTGGGCGATTTTTTTCAAATAGAACTCAGTGAAGTGCAATGGGTAACGACGATCTACCTGCTCGTCGTCAGCGTGCTTATGCTGCTGCTCGGCCGCATCGGCGACCGCGTCGGCGGGCATAAAATCTATCTCGGCGGTCTCATCGTTTTTTCGGCCGGTTCCATCTGCTGCGGTTTTTCCGCTACGCTGACCACGCTGATACTGAGCCGCGTCCTCCAGGCCGTGGGCGCCGCCATGCTCATGGCCACGGGCATGGGGATTATCATCAATGTTTTTCCGCTTTCCCAGCGCGGGATGGCGCTGGGGATCAACGTTCTCGTCGTCGCTCTCGGCAATATGTGCGGCCCGAGCCTCGGCGGCCTTATCCTGACCCATTACGACTGGCCCCTGATCTTCTTTGTCAACGTGCCCTTCGGACTGCTCTCCCTCTTGCTGGGGCTGCGCTGTCTGCGCTCCAGCGTCCCGCCGGAGCAAAATCCGCCCCCGCTCGACATCCGCGGGGCCCTGCTCCTCGGAGTTATTATCTCCGCGCTCATTCTTTTTTTCACCGGCGGCTTCGCCGGCAGCCGCGCTTTTATCATCCTCTTCCTCCTGACCCTGCCTGTGTTCGCCCTGGCGGAGAAAAAACACGCCGCCCCGCTCTGGGATTTCGCCCTGATGGCCAACCGGCGCTTCTCGCTTGGCAATCTCGTCGCTTTTTTCAGTTATTGCGCCAATATGTCCGCGGCATTTCTCTTCCCCTTCTTTCTCGTTGATGTTTGGCATTTGCCGGTGAGTGCGGTCGGGGGGCTGGTAATGATCGGGGCGATATGTATGGCGATCACCGCGCCGCTGGCCGGGATAGTCTCCGACCGAATAGGCGCTTTGCGCTTGATGCCGGCGGCCCTGGCCATTTTGCTCGCCGGCCTGCTTGTTCTTTTCTTTCTCGGCCCCGAGCCGGCGCCGCTCCACTTTGCCCTCGGCCTGGGGCTGATGAGCTGCGGGATGGGGACGCTGAACACCCCCAACAACAGTGAAATCATGACGGCGGCCGGCCGGAAGTACGCCGGCTACGCCGGCGGCTTCGTCGCCACGAACCGCAACCTGGCTTTCTGTATCGGCACGGCCGCCTCGGCCGGCGCCTTCACCATCCTGCGCCGGTATTTCGCCCTGACGCTCCCGGAGACGGAAGCCTATCTGTCCGCTCTGCGCTGCATCATCGCCGGGGCTTCCCTCCTCGCCCTCATATCGCTCGGGATTTGTCTGTACCTGAAAGCCGGCGCGACCGCCAAACCGTCAGCTCCCTAATCCATGACCAAGGCTACATACAATTCCCGCCAAGCGGCCTGCGGCGCGTAAACCATCGCCAGGTCCAGCCCCCGGAGGCCCAAGGCCAGTCCCCGCTCCACCGGCAGCCGCGCCCGCAGACGCTGCACGCCGTAATGGCCGGCCAGGGCAGTCAGGGCGCTCTGGAGCCACTCCGGCGGCACGAGGATTTCCTGGACTTCCAGCCCGCCGCTGTGCCGCGACACAGCCGCGCAGCCTATATCCCTTCCCCCTTCCTGCAGCAGACAAAAACCGCCGCCGAACAGAGCCAGCATTTTGCTCTGGTAGGCCAGCAATTCGCTCTGCCAGACCAGGTAGCTGCTGTCGCGCAATAGCAGTTCCCGCGCCCGACCGTAGAGCTCACCGCTGACAGGCGTCAGCCTAAGCGGAACACCGGCGGCGGCGGTCGGCGGAGGGGGCATATAATCATAACGGCAGATCCGCCCCACTTTTTCGTAACCCAAACGAGCGTAAAATTCGTACAAATCAGGCGAAGCCGGAACCAGGAGAGCAAAATCCAATCCCCGCGCCGCCGCGTCGGCGTGGATCCATTCGAGCAGGCGCGAGCTGTAACCCTTACGGCGCCGGCGCGGATGAGTCGCCACCGCGTAGAGATAGAGACCGCGCCACTCCCGCCCGCAGCTGCGGATCGTCGCCGGCAGAGCGAAGGCCATCGCCGCCGGCAGACCGAAGCGGGTAAATACATAGCAATTATCCTCGCGGTATAATTCCCGGAACAGCAGATTTTCGCTCGCCAGCCCGTCGCCAAAACTCAGGCGGTATATCCGGCGCAAAAAAGGGATGTCCCGGCGCCGACTGAGGCGAATGTTCGCAAAAGCCTCCCGGCGCGGGGACAGGGCCCCGTCACTCATCCAGTCACTCATCCCGTGCGCCGGCCATATATTTTTCCACCATCATGTCCGGACGATAGGAGAGTTTTGCCCGGCGCAGCCCCTCGTCCCCGGCGTCGTCCTCCCGGTTCAGCCATTTCACCTCCGGATGCAGACGCAATATCAACCGCGCCATCTCCCGGTTAATTAGCTGGTACGCGCCCGGCATGTCGGAAAAAGCCTTTTCCACATGAATATCAAAGCAGTCGGCGCTCAAGGGGGAAGCGAGGGAAAAAGCCGCCGCCTCGCCGTTCACCCGCAGCACGCCCCCCATTACGTTCAGGGCGCGGTAATGCAGCAGACATCGCTCCACGGCGCAATATTCCGCCTGCAAACTTTCCAGATCTTCACATCCGTGCCGCCGGCGCCACTCGTCATGCATCCGGCGCACTTCGGCGCGATTTTCCTCGCCGAAAATCTCGAATTGCCAGTCCTTGTTTTCTTTCAGAAAACGGTTGATATGATTTTTTTTCCCGTGCATCTTGTTGCCGGTCAATTCCGCCAGACGGTGAGCATCGTAGACATAATCCCAGCCGTTGCGGACGGGTGAAAAATCAAACATTCCGGGGCAGGCGGCTTCCAGCTCGTCTTTTTGTTCCGTCGTCAGCCCCCACAAGGCTAGGCTCTGCCCTTCCCCGCGGCACCAGGAGCGCATGGCGGCGATGGCCCCCGCCAGGTCGGCCTCCCGCCCTCCGATCGGAAAGGCAAAGGAATAGCGGTCGCGCCATGTGTTGCGCAGAAAAAACCATTCTTCGGTCACGTAGAAATGTGTTTGAAAGTGGGTCGCCCAAATAAAAGTTGTGGCGACGTTTTCCTGACAGGCCGTTCTCTCCCGGCGGGCCAGGTATTCCTTCAGCAAAGCGCAGTCGTCAATCTCCAGCAGCCTGAAATCCATAAATTCTCACTTTTAATCCGCGCTATTCAGCGCCGTTTCTCCGAGCAAATCGTCGATAAACTGCCGGGCGCTCCGACCGGAACGGGCGTTGTGGTTTTGGGTCCAGAGCAGGGCCCGCCGCCGCAATTCCGCAGCCGGGAGGCGCAGATCACTCTGCTCGGCCAGTCTTTCCACGATTGACAAAAAAGTCGGCTGATCCGGGGCCAGAAAGGTCACGGTAATGCCAAACCGGTCGGCCAGCGACAATTTTTCGTCCATACTGTCGTGCAAATGGACATCGTCGCCTCGGCGCTCGGCAAAAGACTCGCGGATGAGGTTCTTGCGGTTGGAGGTCGCGTAAATCAGCACGTTGAGCGGCCGGGCCTCCACGCCCCCTTCCAGCAGCATTTTCATATCCTTGTAGTCCTGCTCCGCGTCCTCAAAGGACAGGTCGTCGATGTACAGAATAAATTTGTAGGGCAAAGAAGCCAGCGCCCGCACCAAACCGGTAAAATGGCGGATATCCGCTTTTTGCAGCTGAATGAGGCGCAATTTGCGGGCGACATAAGCGTTGGGCAGCGCCTTCACGAGGGAAGACTTGCCTGTGCCACGGTTGCCGTACAGGATAATGTTGTTGGCCGCCAGGCCGCGCAGAAAAATTTCCGTGTTGCGCAGGACGACGCCCTGTTCGCGTTCCTGGCAATACAGCTGTTCGACCGTGACGGGGTCGGGGCGATCCACCCCCTCCAGGATACCGTCTTCCCGCAGACGAAAAACGGCAAAACTGGCAAAAACACCGTAGCCGGCCGCGTGGTAATAAGTAAGCAAATCCCCCACGAGGGCCCGCCAGTCCCGGCTGTGGCGAAACAGAGCTTTTAATTCTTCCCGCCGGGCGCTCAACCAAATCTGGGCCGGCGCCGTCTCCGCCTCCGCTCCCGCCTTCACCGCGCCGTCCCCGTCCCGGTCGGCCGCGACGCCCCATACCGGCCAGTGGCAGGGCGCGAGGAAATTTTCAAATAAAGCGTTGTCCTCCCAATCGTCCTCCTCAAAACAGGTCATGACGAAGCTCCTGATTTTTTCTCCGCTCAAACCCGCCAGTTCTTGCAATACCTGCAAATCGCGCGCCGCGTCCTCCTGCAAGCGCCGACTCGCGCCGGGCGCCGTCAGTTCCGCCGCGGCCAACCGGCTATCGTTCAGCAGCATCAAATCCAGCACGTGATCGTCCCAGGCCTGATCCGCGATCAAACGATAAAATCCGTGGTACAGTTCATAGATAGTCTCCCGGCTGCCGCCGGTGAACGCCCTTTCCCACGCGTCATCCTCCTCCGGCTCGCCGCCGATAGCCAGGAGCAGAGACAGCATGCCCTGCACGGCTTCATCTTCCAGTATCGCGGCAAAGACCGACAATCCGCGGCAGGCCAAAGCCAGCATCCTACATCCGCAACGTGTTTCCTCCGCCTGATTCATGCTTGCCCTCCGTTATGGCGCCAGGCCGGCGGAAAGAAAATAATCCGTCGGCGGCTCCGTTAGTTTGCCAAAGGCGGAAAAGGGATAATAGCGCACCCAAATCCGGCCCGTAATATAACTATCAGCAAGAAAGCCCCAAACATGGCTGTCCAGGCTGCGATTGCGATTATCGCCCATCACAAAATAAGCTTCCTCCGGTATGGCGACGGGGCCAAAAGTATAATTCGGCGCTTCGGCCACATACGGTTCATTTAGGGCCTGTTCGTTTATATAAACCAAACCGCCTTTTATTTCCAGCGTTTCACCCGGCAACCCGATGACACGCTTCACCATGTCTTTCTCTTCCGTGACGTTTTCCGGGGCATGAAAAACGATAATATCGCCGCGATCAATCCCCTGCATTTTATAAAACAATTTGTCCACAAACAAGCGATCATTCAACTGAATCGTCGGTAGCATGGAACCGGTAGGCACAATGCGGTTGTCAATCACAAAAGTACGGATTAGCAAGGTCAGAAGGAGCGCCGCCACCAGAAGCCCAAGCCATTCCACGCCGGTACGCAATAGTTTTTTCAACGCATTAACCTTCGCTTTCGGAGCTGTATCCATAGTCTATTCTATGCGGTGCGGACAAATCCTTTTACGGCGGAAAATATTTGCCCTTTGTGAGGGATGAGGACAGTTCACAGTGCACTGTTGGGGGAGCGTAGGGGACGATGGCAATCGTCCCGTATACGCCGGATCGGGCAGTATTGCCGTAGGGGACGATGCCTCCAAAGGAGGGGAACCACCCCGCCTTAGGAAAGAGAGGAGAGTAAAGAGGAAAGAGAGTTCTCGTCTCACTCTTTACTCTTTCCTATTCACTCTTTCCTCCTTTGAAAGAGACCACCCCGCCGCTTCGCGGCACCCCTCCAAAGGAGGGGAATCTAAGCTCTAAGCTCTAAACTCTAAAAATTGTATTACAAAGAAAAAGCCTGTATATACGCGTTTCAATTATTTCAACCATAAATTGTCTTACTAAACTATTGACAGCCATTACAGTCATCGGCTATAATTTGTCATGTCGCCTCAACAAAAAAGAAAGGAAGTTGCTCAATGAAAAGACCCGCAAAAGTACTCCTCTGTCTGTTGCTCTGTCTCGTATGGACGCTGAGCGCCTGCGCGTCTCAGAGTCCAGCTCCCACCGCTCCCCCCAGTTCAACCGGGACGCCGGCTGAGTCTGTCAAGTCCGTGGAGACTGACCTCGCCGACATGACCTGGGACGAGGTTCTGGCCGAGGCCAACGGCGATACGGTGACGTTCTGCGCTTGGGGCTCCGGCGGCGCCGACGCCATGGTGCAGCAATTCTGGGCATATTTCAAGCAGAAGGCGCTGACCGATTACAATGTGACCATTGAGTACGTTGAGGACACCGCCGAGAACGAACAGCGCTTTGTGGCGGACTATGAGGGGGGTCAGGACGCCACCATCGATATGTTTTGGGGCGCTTCGGGCTCGATCCAGCCCATGGGGGCGAAAGGCGTACTCTGGGGCGAGGGCGGCCCGCAATGGGTGATGGCGCTGCCGGGCGCCGCCTACTTGGACTGGACGGCGGTAGACGTGCTTTTTAACGGCACCATGCCCACGGACGGCTATCAGGCTCAGTTCATGAAAGTGACGCCGGCCATGGTTTACGCCGCAGACAAGTATGACGCCGCTCTGGCCTGGGACGCCGAGGAGAGCGGTGTTATGGGGCTGCCGCACAATTTGACTGAGCTTAGCCTTTGGGTGAAAAAGTACCCGGGGAAGTTCACTTACCTGGATCTCCTGGGCAAGGGCGGCTTCCACGGGAAACAGTTTGTGACCTCGGCGCTGTATGAACTCACAGACGACGGCCAGGGCGGCTGGCGGGCAGTCTACGACGAAGGCGACGACCAGGCTGCCCGGTCGGCAAAAATCCAACAGCAGGCCGAGGAATGGAACGCCTGGGCTGCATCTGACGCTGCGACGGAAGAGTCCTTCATTGAAAAAGCCGGTTATGTCTGGGCGTATTATAACGAGCTGGAACCGGATCTCTTCCAGGGCGACAGCGGCGCCTATTACGGCGCCGACGCCTATGACATGATTTCCCATGTCAATGCCGGCGACATTGCGGTATCTTTCACCACCTGCATCTCCATCTACCCGAAGACCCAGTCCGATCCGTCCTACCTGCCGGAGGGCCGGCTCTACTTGATGGAGACTTCCGTGGGCTACCCGGATTTCGTCGTCATCGCCAAAAACTCAAAGCACAAGGCGGCGGCCATGGTGCTGGCGAATCTCCTGCTCACGCCGGAAGTCAACGCCGAGGTGACCCGAGTGACCGGCAACGCCTACAATTTGGATCTGACCAAACTCAGTGCCGGGGAGCGGCAGATTTTTGAGGACATGATGGCGGGTTTCCCTGAAGGCACCACCGCCGGCACCGACCAGCTGGCGACTTCGGCCCACAACGTTTCCAGCGGCTCCATCGCCGGCTGGCTGGGAACAGCCTGGGATTCCCAAGTGGTGAAAAAATAGCCCATGAAGCGCTTTACCGCCGTTCTGCCTTTTCTGCCCCTTGTCGTCCTCATGGCCACGGCCTATGTCTGGCCGGTGGGCACAGTAGTTCGGGGCAGTTTCATAGAAGCGGATGGGACGGCGGGCATCGGCAATTACAGGCAAATCCTTGAATCATATTATTTCCGGGACGCCCTTTTCTTCTCGCTGCGAACCTCCTTTCTCTCCACCTTTATCGCCATGGCCTTGGCGCTGGTCATGGCGCTGGCGCTGAGGGACACATTCCCGGGCAAAAGGCTGGCCCTCTTTATGAGCCAGTATAATCTCTCGGTTCCCCGCTTGGCGGCGGCGATGATCATGGTTCTCCTGCTGTCGCCAACCGGCTTTTTGTCCTCCGCAGCCTACAGCCTGGGACTGACCGACGGGGTGGCGGGTTTTCCCTGGTTGGTCTACGATGCGAAAGGCATCGGTTTGGTCATAACCTTTGTCTGGAAATTTTTCCCTTATATTGGTCTGTCGGTGCTGGGCATTCTGCAAAGCGCGTCGCGGGAACTGGAGGAGCAGGCCGCCACATTGGGTGTGGGCCCGTGGCGGCGTTTTTTTCATGTCGTGCTGCCCACGGTGATTCCGGCGGTGACTGTATCGACGATCCTGGTGTTCGCCGCCTCTTTCGGGGACTACGAGGCGCCGGCCATTCTCGGCTCCGCCCAAAGGCGCAGTATCTCGGTCATGCTCTATTTGAAATACGTTGACCCGGATATGAAAAACCCGCCGGAAGCCTTCGCCATGATGGTTCTCTCCAGCCTTGTCCTCATGGTTCTGATCCTCGGCTACCGTTGGCTGACAGCCGGCGGCGCCCGGAAAAGAGGCCTCTGATGAGCGCCTTTCTTTCGTTGGAAAATATTTACAAAACATACCCGGGCCAAGACGGCCTGGTTTTGGCGGATGTGAATCTCACTCTGGCCAAAGGGGAGATCGTGGCGCTCTTGGGGGCGTCCGGCAGCGGCAAGACCACGCTTTTGAAAATCGTTTCCGGTCTGGAATCTCAGGACAAAGGCCGGGTCGTCCTGGACGGAAAAATCCTTGACGGTCTGCCGCCGGAGAAGCGCTCCACAGCGATGGTGTTTCAGAAAAGCCTGCTCTTTCGGCATTTGACGGTGGCGGAAAATATCAATTTCGCCCCCCGGCTGAACCGCGCCTTTGAGCGGGCGGAGCTTAGGGCCAGGACTTCAGCCATGCTGGAGCTGCTGCACCTGGAAGGCTATGGCCGGAAACGCGTCACCGAGCTCTCCGGGGGACAGGAACAAAGGGTGTCCCTGGGGCGGGCGCTCATGACGGAGCCCTCGCTCCTGCTGCTGGACGAACCGCTTTCCGCCCTGGACATCAATTTGAAATGGGCGCTCCTTATGGAAATCAGGGAATTGAACGTCCGGCTGGGCCAAACCATGCTCTATGTGACGCACGATCAGAAGGAAGCGGCGGCGGTCGCCAACCGGGTCGCTTTCCTCGACGGCGGCCGCCTGGCCCGGGTGGCGCGACCGCACGAGTTTTACTCCCGGCCGCTTTCGCTCGCGGAAGCCAAGTTCTTCGGCTGGGAGAACTTCATCCCCTGCAGCTTGGAAAACGGCCGGCTGCGCTCGGCCATGGGCGAATACGCGCTGCCGGGCTTGGCGCTTGGCGCCTACCGCCCGGGGGAAGGGTATTATATGTGCATTCGGCCGGAAGCGGCGAAAAATGTGGGTTCGGGCGCATGGAGCGGCGTTGTCAAATCAGCCCTGCCCCAAGGCTTGGGCACACTCTGCGAGATCGAATGCCGGGGGGAGACTTTGAAACTCGTCCTCCCCGCCCGTTTCGTCCACCACCCCGGCGAGTCGGTCTCCTTCGACCTGGATCCGGAATTGTTCTGGGTGGTTCCTTCATGAAGCGGGCACGCGGCCTGATCCTGGCTGTCGCCGGCATTGTTCTCCTCTTTCCGCTCGCGCCGCTTTTGCTGTGGTCATTTACCACCTATTGGCGCTGGCCGGTCGTGTGGCCGAATTTCGACGGCGGTCACTGGCTGAGGCTTATCGCGGACGGGCGGATCCTCCCGGCTCTTGGCAACAGCCTCCTCCTCTCAACCTTGATTACCTGCTTTGCCCTGGCGCTCAGTTTCTTTCCGGCCAAAATCCTGGGTACCCGGAATTTTCGGGGCAAACGTCTACTCGAACTCCTGCTGCTCGTCCCGGCCTTCATCCCCCAGATATCCGTAGTCTTCGGTATGCAGCAGGTTTTCATGAAATTGGGCCTCTACTCCAATTTCCCGGGCACGCTGACCGCCAATTTGGTTTTTTATGTCCCCTATGCCACCTTGCTCCTCGCGGCGGTGTTCGAAGACTACGACATCGCCCTGGAGGAGCAGTCCCGCACCTTGGGCGTCGGCCGGCTGAAAACCATGGTTTTTGTTACCCTGCCCGCCGTTCGTTCCGGGATTATCGTCACCGGCGTGTTCTGCTTCATCGGCTCCTGGGCGGTGTACCTGCTGAATAATGTCGTCGCCAGCCCCCGTTTTCATACTCTGCCCGGCGTCATCTTTCCCCTTGTTTCAGTGGGGAACAACAGCTATTCCACCATTGCCACCGCTATAATTATCTATATTCTGCCGGTTTTGTTTCTTTTGTTCATAACGTCCAAGGCGCTGGCGTCCGCCGGTAATCTGACAAAACATAATATTTTGTAGTGAGGTCAATCATGCCAGGCAAAGAGAATACCTTTATCCCGGAAACCCCGTACAGTCTGGCCCAGGAAGCTCTGGCCAGCGTCACGCCGGCCAACCCGGAGCGGACATTGGCCCTGGTCATAGCGACCGACACGAGAAGACTGCCTGTCCAAGTGGAATTGGGGCCATATCAGGCGGCGGCAATGACAGCGGAGGAATTAGCCGCCTTTCACGCGGGCTCAGGGGAAATAGACCTGAAAAACCCGGCGCCGCGCCCGTTGCAGGTTTATCGGGGCGAAATCCTCGTGCGCCGGGTGACGCGGGCGCTCCTTGACGCGGGCTTTACCGATATTTGTCTTTTGACCGGAGAATTTTCCGGGGAGATCGCCGAAGCGCTCAAGGGTCTGCCGGTCAGGCAAATACCGCGGGCCTCCCTGAATGTGGCGGGCCGGGTGGGAAAGCGTCGGCGCGAACTCCTCCATTTTTCCGCGGAAGACCTGGATCTGTTTCTCGCTCTATTAGAACAATACCCGGCGGCGGATTCCTGCCTGGTCTTGTTTGCGGATCAGGCCCAGCTGGAATCCCGGCATCTGAAAAAAATGCGGGCGGCCATGGAGGCAGAGCCGGACGCGGATATTTTTCCCGCCTTTGCCGAATGGCGCGGTGGTTCCCCGGTACTCCTTAAGCGAAGGTTTCTGGCCGGGGAAGACGAAAATTACGGCGGCTGCCGTTTGGTCTCCGTCCTCTTCGGCGAAGAAAAATTATTCGGCCCGCCGCTTATGCCCGGGGGATTGGCGGATTTTTTCCAGAGCCTGCCCCGGCCCGTCCTGAAAGCGGTGCGGCAGGCCAGGCATAGTCCGGATGAAGCGGAAAAAGCCATTATAAGGCGAAAAAACTTGCCGCCGGATCCTTTTGGGCAAAAGGCCAAAGAATGCCTGGAACGGGTGGACAAAAAGCTTGCGGCCGAGCCGGTCAAAGATCTGGCCCACTGGGACGAATGGGCCAGGCGCGTCCGCCGGGATTTTCCCGTATTCAGTTCAGCCGAGCACGCTGATTCCCTGGTCTACCTTGACACCGCCGCCACCGCCCAGATGCCGGCCGTAGTGCAGGCCGCAGAAGCCGATTACAACCTGAACTACAGGGCTAATATCTGGCGCGGCGGTTATAGCTTGTCCCAGCGGGCGACCGGGCGTTATGAAGCGGCGCGGGCGGAAATAGCCCGCTTTCTCGGGGCCGAGCCGGAGGAAATCATTTTTACCGCCAATGCCTCCGCCGCCTGTCAGCTGGCGGCGAATGCCTGGGGAGCGGGAAATATCAAGGCCGGGGACACCCTGCTCACAGCCGTGTCGGAGCATCATTCCAATCTTTTGCCCTGGCTGAGGCTCGGGGCCAAGGTCGAATATGTACCGCTCCAGGCGACGGGACACCTTAGTATTTCAGCGTTGGAGCGGCTTTTAGCCGAAAAAGCGCCCAAGCTTCTCTGTCTGTCGCATATTTCCAATGTGCTGGGTATTGTGAATCCCCTTGAGAAAATCACAGCCCTGGCGCGGCGCTATGGAGCCCGCGTCCTGGTGGACGCCGCCCAGTCCAGCCCGCATAGGGCGATTGACGTGCGGCGGCTCGGGGCGGATTTTCTGGCCCTGTCCGGTCACAAGATCTATGGCCCTACAGGGGTTGGCGTTCTTTGGGTCAAGGATGAGCGGCAGCGGGAGATGGCGCCTTATGCGCCGGGAGGCGGCGCCATCACCCATGTGGCAGGGCTTACTGGGGTGTATTTCCGGCGTTTTCCCTACTGCTTTGAGCTGGGAACGCCGCCGGTCGGGGCGGCTATCGGCATGGGCCGGGCGGCTGCTTACTTGGGGGATCTGGGCCTGGCAAACGTGGCGGCCCACACCCGCGCCATGACGGCTTACGCCCGGTTGGCTCTATCCACTCTCGATTCCGTCCGGCTTGTCGGCGATCACAGCGGTGAAGAAGGGCTCTGCGGGCTTTTGGCTTTCAATATTCGCGGTCAGGGCAACAGCCAGGTGGGCGCATTTCTGGGGCGTTTGGGCGTCTGCGTCCGGGCGGAGACGCATTGCGCCATGCCCCTGCACGGGTGGCTGGGGCTGCACGGCAGCGTCCGCCTCAGTCTGGGGGTCTACACGGTCAAGGATGATATCGACGCCTTGGTGTTCGCCCTCAGCCTCTTTGAGGAACAGTTCGCCGGCGCCCCGCATAGACCATGACGGATCAGGCGGCGAATTTCAGCCAGCCCAGCCGGGTGACGGTCCTGAAAGCAGTTCCCAGCCGGCTTCGGTGAAAAGGTTGCGGATAAATTCTATGCTCCTGCCTTTGCCGCTCTCGGTTTTCGATTCTCTGTCCCGGGGATTGCTGCCGACTTCCGACCAGGCAATGTTGGCGCCGCTGTTGGCCATGAGTTCGGAATGGGCCGAGGCAGTCAGGCGCGATCTGTGGTCAATCAGGCGGTAGGCGGCGGCATAGACGGCGTTTTGCGGCTGGCTGAGGACGCCGTTCCTAGAAGCTTCGACGCCGGGGACAGCCACCCGCCGACCCACGCCCGCAGTTATAGGCTTGAGCGCCAGCATCTGGGCCGCGATGGCGTAGATCGCTTCCGCGCTATGTTCGGGCCCGATCGGTTCAAGGCAGGTGGAAAGCGGCAGTCCAGCCATCCGCGCCGCTTCCATGGTAGAGAGCCGCGTTTCTTGCCGAATATCGGTAACTTCGCCTTCCCCCAGACGCAAAGCATGGTAGAGTCCGGCAAAACCGGCGTTCCGGAGGGCCTCAGCCTTGGCCGGCGTCAGATCGCCGGTGTTGGCCAAAAGCGGCGTCCCGAAGCCGATGCGTTCCCGCACTCTGACGCCCATTTCCAGGAAGGTGTCAAAATCGTAGGCTTCGGTGGAAAGAAGCAGTATGGCGTTGGCGCCGGCTTCGGCATAGCCTTCGGCATAGGCCAGAACTTCCTCAAGGCTGGCCTCGGGTTTCTTGGGCGCGTTCGGGTCGTTGTTGACCGAGGCGAAGGCGCAGAATTGGCACACCTTGGGGCAGGGGCCCGAATCCAAACCGATTTGGGCGTGAATCTCCGCCTTGCCCCCCGAGAGTGCGCGGGACTTGCATAGCCCGGCCCAGCGCAGGTAGAACGCTTCCCGCGAGTCGGGCTGAACCTGGAGGAGAGCCAGGGCTTCCGCTTCAAGGAGAGGTTCTTTTGCCGCAAGGCCTTTTTCTATAATGTCCATTATGTTCATAATTTTCCCCGTCTCTTTGTAGCTCTCAACCCGCTCGGCAAGACAGCCTTATAGCACTTCTCCATGGCGCGATAGGGACTGTTGATAAATAACTTGTGCAGTTGACGCAGCAATTTTGTGCTCTGGCAAGGCGCTAGGTTCCGCTAATACTGGCTGTATTTGCGGGTTCTGGCAACGCAGCCAGAGTGCAAAAGGGCAAGTCAAATGTATAAGTTATTTGAGAACAGTTCCTTACTTCCTTGCCGAGGTTTTTTGATTTTCAATATACTGTTTGATTGCGGACAGTGGCTCTCCGCCGACTGTAGATATGAAATACGAGTTTGTCCATAGTGTAGGAATCCGTGTTGTGAGTTGGCGAAACTCGCGCCGCAATAGGTGCGATGTCCGCCCCTTAATGAATTTAATCGCCTTGTGTACTCCAAATTGCGGGTCTACTTCCAGCAACAGATGTACGTGATCTGGCATGATTTCCATCTCAATGATTTCTGCCCTAATCTGCGCGCACAATTCCCGTATCAGTTCTTTTAGGCGCGCCTCAACTGCGCCGACAAGGACTTTGCGGCGATATTTCGGACACCACACTACGTGATATTTGCAGGAGTATACAATGTTTTTATTTGAGTTAAATTCCATATCTGCATTATACAACATCCCGCTTTATGGCGCAAGACTTTTTTTACTAGGGCCGCCCGATCTTCGAGATAAACGAACGACTTGGGCGCCCGGGGGTGTCAATAGCTTTTTCGACTATTTTCGACAAAAAATTACAGGGGGAAAAGCAGGCTATTCCCCGGGGGCACATGGATATATCCCCATGTTCTATGACAAATTGCGCACCTTGCGGGAAGGAAAGTTTTCAGCGTCTTTCATCTGCTTGATCGTTCGGGCTACGTGTACCTGCGTACTGCCGATAAAGTCGCCGATCTGCTGCTGCGTCAGACTGTCGGATTGCAGGCAGGATATTTTTTCTTTGGCAGTGTACAGAGAAAGCATGGCCACCTGGTGAGCCAGGAGGCTGCACAGCATGCACATGTCTTTGTACAGCGTTTCCATGGCACCGTGCCGTCTGGCCCGGTCAAAAAACGTGTAGCTCGGACAGACGAGAACCTGGGAAAGTTCTTTGGCTTCCACTGTGGTAATATCGTCTTTTTCATTCAAGGCGCTGATGACGCCGATATAACTGTGCGGTAAATAATAGCAGATGGTCTTTTTGCGGCCGCGCGCATTGGTTACATAGGTCTCAACCTTGCCTTTTTGCAGCCAGTAAATGTCTTGGGGACGTTCGCCCTGTGAGTAAAGGGATTCACCTTTTTTCACGCGCAGCGCCCGGCAGTCGGCGAAAAGCACGTTCATGGTCTCGTTGTCCAGTGTGGTACGGAACGATGGGCAAATAACCTGACGGAATTCCGCATTATCCATCATGACATCCTCCTCTCCTGAACACTGAATATTCTTGGGATTTAATGAGGCGTGCTGATTATTAACATAATAATAAATTTGATTTGTGTTAATGTCAAGCAAAATGGGTAGCGCCCAAAAGAGGATGAGTTATGAAGATATACGATTATGAAGGAAAGAAAAACCTTTGCGGCCGACGTCTGCGTGAAGCCCGCATTAAGCAGCGGATTTCGCAGTCTGATTTAGCTGCGCGTCTGCAAGTAGCCGGAATCAGGATTGAGCGAGACAGCATCAGTCGGATGGAAACAGGGGCCAGGTTTATCGCGGATTTTGAGTTGTTGGCCTTGGCCGATATCCTCAAAGTGCCGGTCGTCTGGCTTTTAGGAATCGGCAGCAATACAAACGAGACGCCGGAAAAAAAGCGAGATAAGGACGGTTTATAACAAATGCTATAAAAATCTGAATCTTCTGTTGCCGGCAGGCTTTATTTGAGTCTTGCCTTATTAAGCAGCAGACTCAGACGCAGACGCAGACGCTGATTAAATCATCCTGTTCCGAGGGACAGGATTTTTTATTGGACTGCGGACGGCCACACAAGGGTCCCCCTACGGGTTCGGAGTGCTGTCCAAGTCTGGATTGTACTCCGAGCAAGTTCGCCTTGCGACTCTCGACTAATGCGGGCTTCGCCCGCAACGGGACGCCGAAGCGAAGGCGGCGTCCCCTACGATACCCTGGATCCTCCCCACTCTTTTCTCTTTCCTCTCCTCTCTTTCCCAAAGCGGGCTGCGCCGCCTTAACTTGGACTCCCCACCTGGGTTGCGGGCGCAGCCCGCTTTAGAGAATCAATCAGCGATTGCATTACGCCGCAAGGAATTCGTTCAATAAGCATATTTTTCAGTATTTTATAACAAAAGATATAAAGATTCTGCCGACGCCCGGCTATAATCAACATATGGCGGGCGACCGCAAAACAAAAAAAGAGAGGTGCGCGACATGACAAAACCCGTTTTGACGGCGGAAGACAAGAGGGAACACCATGACCGGATCAGGAAATTGCTCCGTGATCAAGGGTTGGACGCCCTGATTGTGGGCGGCAATGCTTGGGAGGATGGCAAACTCAAATACCTTTTTGGCCAGTATTACCGGGTGGGGCATCTGACCGCCTACGCCGTTTTCCCGGCCGCCGGTGAACCTGTGCTGTTTGCCTTCACTCCCGACAGACCGTATATGCTGCGAAACATTGAGGCTTACAACGAAGACTATTGGTTTGACAGCAACCGCCTTTGCACTTTGGAAAATATCCTGGCCTATCTGCATGAAATTCCTCTGACTCACAAAAGAATAGGGCTGGATAAGCAATTGCTCAACGGTACTATCTGTCAGTCCCTGGAAAAAGAATTTCCTGATAGTACTTTTGTTGACAGCGGCGGCGATCTGACCGCTCTGATGCGCGTCAAAACAAAAAATGAGATCGCCTGCGTGCAGGAAGCGGCGCGGATTTGCGATGCCATCTGGGATTCTATGCGCAATTTTTTGCAACCGGGTTTGTATGATTACCAATTGGCGGCGGAGTGGTCCCGAATTATGTACGAGGAACAATGTGACAAAGTTTTTAATCTTACCCAGATACATCCGCTGGACGTAGCCTGTCCTTGCTGGCCAAGTATGCATACGCCCAAGCAAATTGAGAAGAACAGTCTTGTCCTGATGGAGATATCCTGCTCCTACGGCGGCTATTGGACGCAGCGTCTGGGCTGCGCCAGCATGGGCGCTCCGGATCCGGAAGTCGTGAAACTCTTCGAGGCTATCAGTCAGGCGCATTTGGAAGCAGGTAAAATGATTAAACCCGGGATTACGACCACGTACGAAGTAGCGAAAAAAATGGACGAAGTAATAAGCAGTTTTGGCTATCTTAACCCTTCCCAATTTGACACGGTGCCGCACGGTCATTTGATGGGTCTGCAAGTGGACGAAGGTACATTATCGACCAGAGCGGAAGAATCCTTTGTCTTGGAAGCCGGGATGGGCGTACAGCTACACCCCGGCGCGGCCGTGCCGGGTTACAAACTCTATGAACCATCCAACTGCGGCGCCGGCGGTATGTGGCTGGTGGAGCCGAACGGTGCGTCCCCGCTGTACACTCATCCCCTGGAATTGATGGTAGTTTAATCATCCGTCAGAACAAGGAGGCGTCTATGAAAAAACATTGTTTATGTATACTCATTGCAGCACTTCTATTCGCAGCGGCCGGCTGTGCCGCCGCGCCTCAGCCTCAGCCGCCGTCTGCCCCGCCGGTTGTGCCGGTAGAAGAAGATTTGGCTACGGCGGTGGCGAATATGGCGCCGCTGGAATTGAAATGGTCTATTGAGGTGTTTAGCACGTACTATTTGCAGCCGGCGTTTATTCATTGGGAAGAACGGGTAGAAGAACTGACGCAGGGCAAAATTCAAGTCACGCGTTATACCGATCAGTCGCTGATGGCGCAAGGCGACACTTATCCGGCTGTACTGGACGGAATTGTGGAGATGGGTGAAGGTGATCCTTCTTACGCCACGGCGTATTTTCCCATGCTGAGTGGTTTTTATCTGGCTGGCTTCAGTTTTGATTCCATGAAAGCGGCTTCCAACACATTCAATGATTATCTGCACCAGGATTTTGCCGAACTGCAGGACGTCAAGATGTTATGGGGATTTTGTATGCCTGCCTCAGATCTGCTCAGCAATGTCAAAGTGGAGACATTGGCGGATTTAAAGGGGCGCCAGGTACGTTGCACCGGTTACTCAGCGGACACGATCGCGCGCCTGGGCGCCGTGCCGGTGGGTCTTACCTCGGCCGAAACCTATGACGCTTTGCTAAAAGGCACTGTGGACATGACGTTGATGAACGCCAGCTCCCTAGAAGCGCCGTTAAACCTGGGTGAAGTAACAAAATATGTAATCAGGATACCGGGTATTTCCACTTTGCCGCATTTTATTTTCATCGACAAGGAGAGCTGGGCAGCGATCCCGCCGGCAGTGCAGGCAGAAATTGAAAAAATCAATCTGGAATGTTTGCAAATGGTGGTTGACCTCAATGAAGAGGCGCTGACTCTGGCGCTGGACAACGCGGTGCAGAATGGTACCCATGAAATTGTGGCGGTCAGCCCGCAAGAGATGCAACAATGGTTTGAGGTTCTGGCGCCGCAAGTCGAGAGCTGGATAGCCCAGCAGACGGGCAAAGGCTTGGATGGCGCGGCCGCCGTGGAAATCCTGAAAGAACTCACCGCCAAAAACAATGAATTATATGGGGATGAATAGTTCATTCATGAAAACTTTTCGCTCGGTTGTGAGATGGCTGAACGGCATAATGGAAAAACTCGCTTATGTGTTTATCGTCTTCGGCATGTTCATCGTCACATTAAGCGTAGTTATGCGGATTTTGTTCCGCCATCCCATCCCCGGGCTGACAGACATTGTCAGCCTGACCACCGGGCTGATCGTCGCTTTCTCTCTGACCGTCACGGAAAACAATCGCAAACACCTGCAGGTAGATTTCGTCCGGGAATATTTCCCGCCCCGGCTGGCTAATGCAGTCTTTATCATCATGCACGGACTGGCAGTTCTCTTTGTCGGACTGGTCGGTTCGCGTTTTGTCGGCCATTTTGCCAAAGTTTTTACGCGAGGCGACCAGACCATGATGATGGGTATTCCATTCTGGCCGGTGTCTTTGAGCCTCTTGATCGGACTGACGGTATATTTAATCACCATGATCATAAATCGGTTGCTCGTTATTCTGACTCGGAAAGAGGGTGAGGCGGAGCCATGAGTACCGTGACCATCGGTACGATCATTTCGGTGCTGTTTTTATTCTTCCTGGTCTTGGGTATGCCGATTGGCGCCTGCATGGGATTATTCGGAATATTGGGTTACGCCGCGATGGGTTCGCCCGGCGCGGCCCTGAACCTTATGGTCAACGATATGTTCACCAGTTTTGCTTCCTACAACATGAGTACCGTGGTCATGTTTTGCTGGATGGGCTTCATCGCTTACCGTTCCGGAATCGGCGATAAACTGTTCGAACTGGCCTACCGTTGTCTGGGGCATTTGCCAGGCGGGCTGTGTATCGCCGCCGAAGCTGCCTGCGCCATGTTCGGCGCGGTCTGCGGCTCAGCGCCGGCTACGGTCGCGACAATCGGCTCCATCGCTTTCCCGGAAATGAAAAAATACGGGTATAACGATTCGCTGCGTACAGCTTGCGTGGCGGCGGGCGGAGGTCTGGGCATCCTGATCCCGCCCAGCATGACCGCGATTATTTACGGCATCACAACCGGTGTTTCGATCGGCAAACTGTTCATCGCCGGTATCAGCGCCGGTATTCTGCTCATGTTGTTTTATATGGCGGCGATCTACCTTCAGGTGAAGTTTAATCCGGCCTTGGCGCCGCGCAGCCGTAAGTTTACCTGGAGTGAGAGGAAGGCGTCCCTGGGCGGCGGGTTGGTGGAGACGATCATCATTTTTGTGCTGTCCATTGGCGGTCTTTCCGTAGGCTTTTTCACGCCGACGGAAGGCGGCGCCATCGGCTGTTTTCTGATGCTGGCCCTCGTCATTATCAGAAAAAAACTGTCCCGCCCGAATTTCCTGGCTTCGCTCAAGGATACGGCGGAAGCCACGGGGATGATTATGTGGATCTTAGGCTGTGCCACGCTATTCAGCCGAATGATCACGATTTCCAATATACCCCAGGCGGTATCACAGTTGATTGAAAACTTGGACGCGCCGCCCGGCGTAGTGATTCTGACTGTTTTGTTCGTCTACCTGGTCGCGGGCTGCTTCATCGACGCCATCCCCATGATTACAATTACGGTGCCTATTTTCTACCCGATTGTCACCGGCATCGGCTATGATCCGATCTGGTATGGCGTGGTGACCACCCTGACGGTGTGCATGGGCATGATCACGCCGCCGGTAGGCGCCGGGGCTTTCGTGGCACGCGGCGTGGCGCCGGATGTCCCGCTGCAGACTATCTTCAAAGGCATTTGGCCGTTCTTGCTGGCCATGTTCCTCTGCCTGACTCTGGTCACGGTATTTCCGCAGATCGTTCTGTTTCTGGTAAATTGAGTCGACCTTCTGTTCGGCGGCGTTCTGCCTGAGAGCGCGGCAGGAAAGGCGGTAAATATGGATGATTTTTACACATTGACTTCGGCGGATAAGCAATGGCGCTATGAGCGAATCCGGGCGTTTATCACACAGGAACAATTGGATTGTATCCTTTTGGCCGGAAACCCCTGGATGGAAGAAAATATCCGCTATATAACCGGTGAATACTTTCTGATTGGCTTCGGCTTCGCCTACGCCTTATTCCCGCAGACAGGAGAACCGCTGGTGTTCGCCTTTCCGCCGGAGCGGCCTTTCAATCTGCGCAGCGTCGAGCGTTTTGCTTCCGACTATTGGTTTGAGCGGCGGCAGCTGCGTCTGGCTGAACCACGGGAAATTGTGCGGGCGATTCGTCAAGCCGGCGGCAAGCAGGCCAAAGTCGGCTTGGATATGGCTTTGCTCGGCGCCGATCTTTATGCCGCGCTGCGCGCCGAACTGCCGGACGTCGATTTTACGGACATCAGCAATGATTTCACGGCGCTGCGCCGGGTCAAATCAGCCGGCGAGATTGCCCTGTGCCGGGAAGCAAGTTTGGCCTGCGACGCCGTCTGGGCATCCATGCGGGAATTTTTGCGGCCGGGACTGTACGATTATGAAATCGCCGCAGAATGGGCCCGGCAATTATATCAAAGGAAAGCGGACAAAGTCTTCAGTCTAATGACCATCGACAAGCAGGATGTCGCGGCCTGTGTGTGGCCGCGCTTTCATCACCCGGTCGCCCTGCGCCGGGGTGATATGATCACGATGGAGATAACCTGCAGCGTCGGCGGTTATTGGGCTCAGCGCGTGGGCTGCGCCAGCCTGGGAGTGCCAGCCGCTTTGCTGCGGGAAATGTACGCGGCCAATCAGGCGGCACAGGAAAAAGCGGCTGCCCTCGCTAAGCCTGGGGCCAGCACCGCAGACTTGGCGCGCGCCATGGACGAAGTTTTGGCGGAATGCGGTTTTCTGAGCAACTCCGGTTTTCCCACCGGGCCGCACGGCCACATGATGGGACTGGCGCTGGATGAGGGAACCATCACGCCGGCCCGGGAAATCGTCTTAGCGGCGGGTCAGGTATTTGTGCTGCACGCCGGGGCGGCCGTTCCCGGCTATACTTTGGGACAGCCCAGTGTATTCAGCCCCGGTAATATGTATGTGACGACGGAGCATGGCTGCGAACCGCTGTCTGCCCGGGAGAGCGAACTGATGATCATTGAGTAGTGTTGGGGATAATCCGGCAAGAAAAAATAACAACCCCAAACCCCGCGACTGCGCGCAGGACAGACCTTGGGCCGCATGACAGGGAGGGATTTTTTACACCGGTTTATTGACAAGCCGCCAATACGTAATCGGCGAAATAGGGGAACGGCCCGCCTGAGTCGTTCGGGAAGTGGCTGGTGAAAACCGAGACCAGGTTGAGTCCCCGGAAATAATCTGCCGGCCGCGCCATTGGCCGCCGCCGAGGAAAAGCTGCCCGAATTTCGCCATGTCGTAGACGTTCATCTCAATTCCGTTACCGCCGTCGGTGAAACCCTGCGGGTCGGTTCGCCAGCGGACGCTGTCCATCCCCAGCGGCTCAAAGAGGTTCCGCCGGCCATACTCGTACTCGCTCATGCCGACGGCCTGCTGGATGACGGCGGACAAAAGGTGCGAACCCCCGGTGCTGTAAATGAAAACGGTACCGGGTTTGCCGGCAATCCCCTGATTCAGGGTGTAATCAATCCAGTTTTCACTGCGGTACCAATCCATGAAATTCGCGTCATTAATGCCGGACGAATGGGTCAGCAGATGCCGTATGGTGATCTCGCCCCAGTATGGATTGTCCCGCTCTTGGAGTTCAGGAAAATACTGCGCAAGCGGGACATCCACGCTTTCGATGTACCCCTGGTCGATGGCGACGCCGACCAGGGCGCCGGTAAAACTCTTGGTGCAGGATTGCAGCGAGAATACGCTGTTTCCGTCATAACCCTCCTTGAAGTATTCGTCCACTATATACCCGTCTTTGACAGTCACCGCCGCGTAGATGGGCGCATCGTCCAACGCCGCGTGCAGAGCCGCCAGCACGCCGCTGTCCATGCTGTGATTTTCCGGCAAGTCCCGCTGCCAATCGTTATCCGGCTCCGGCGCGCCGGGTGGTTCCTCCGGCAGGCTTTCTGCCGGAACAGCCGGAGCGACAGGAAGGCTCTCCGCCGGCTGGCCGCCGCCCTGAGCGGCGTTGGACTGCCCGCTAAAGCAACCGGTCAGAGACAGAATTATAATAAGGGTAAAGGCGTTGAGCAGCTTGCTTTTAATCATCAGGCGCCATCCCTCCCCAAGGCAAAAGCGGCACAGGAGAAACAAATCCATATGGGAAACCCGGACATTGACAGTATACCGCATCCCGGCGCGGATTGCCACTGTTATTTTCCTACTAAGGAACTGTTCTCAAATAACTTATACATTTGACTTGCCCTTTTGCACTCTGGCTGCGTTGCCAGAACCCGCAAATACAGCCAGTATTAGCGGAACCTGGCGCCTTGCCAGAGCACA
>JAISWK010000014.1 GCA_031270805.1 Gracilibacteraceae bacterium | reverse complement strand
TAGACGCGCGACCGCACGAAGTACTGCGAACACGAACGCCACGAAGTGGATGCAGTGAGTGTGAGCAGGCGCAGCAACAAGTCGCCTGGAGAACAACTGACAGGTAAATGCCTGCGTCAGGCGACTATGTTGCAAACTCACAGGGAGCGCGGCTATCACAACAAGCACGAGCGCTGCGGAGCGAAAAAAACGCTGTGCTTTTCCCATGTTCAATCAACGTCATCCTTGTCGATGGCGAGAACTTTTGCAAGCTGCCTTGAAATCTCATGCATCTGCTCCGAGGTGAGTTCTCCAATCCTTACTCCCAGTTCATTTTTGTCAACGGTCAGCAATTTTTCGGTCATTACATAGCTTGCCTTTTTTAGGCCGTTATCGTCCGCAGGATCAATCTTTACCCTTGTGGGAATTGCAGAAGAGTCAAAGGTCGTAAACAGACAGAGAATCACTGAATTGAACGTAACGCCCGGTTCAGATTGCACAATCACGATAGGTCGGCCTTGCTGGCGTAGTTGTCGTCCCGTAGAGTCCAAAGCTCACCTCGTTTCATCTATAACCCTCCTGGACAATCGCGACGCAAAAGCGGTCGCTTCATCTTCGCTCTCGAAGGCTTCGATGTCGGACAGCTTGACCTTGGTTTCATACGGGAAACCGCCCTCAGCGTTGAATCTTATGATAAACATGCGCAATGCGTCCGCAGGTGTTGTGCCGAGGGCGTTTGTTATCGCCCGAAACCTTCGGCTTTGTTCTTCGTCAACTCTGGTGGCTATCTGGATTTTTTGCATAGCGTTAACCTCATCGTCAAATCCATATCATTTTATCACATTTCATAACGGTTTTGCAACTGGCTGCAGGACGACAGGACGACGGTGTGGGCGGCAAAAAAGCCGATTATTCCAGCGGGCGATACTGCAGAGCCTCCGCCAAATGGGCCGGGCCGACGCGTTCCTCCGCCGCCAGGTCGGCGATGGTGCGCGCCGTCATGAGCAGACGATGATAAGCGCGCCCGCTCATACCCTTGCGGTCGAACACGCGGCGCAGCAAATCAGAGCTTGTTTCATCCAGCGCGCAGTAGCGTTTTATTTCCTCGGTTTGCATGGTGGTATTTGCGCGGCCGGGGCCGAGACGGGCCGCCTGAATCTTCCGGGCCGCCAGCACCCGCGCCCGGGCGGCGGCGCTTTTTTCCACCGGACTCTCGTCCCGCCAGCTGGCGTAAGGCAAACGCGGCACGGGCACATGCAGATCAAAGCGATCAAGCAGAGGCCCGGACATTTTTTGCCGATAGCGCTCCACTTGCTGCGGCGAGCAGGAGCAAGCGCGCCCCTCGTGGCCGTAGTAGCCGCAGGGACAGGGATTGGTCGCTCCCACCAGGAGGACGCGGCAGGGAAAAGTCATTTTTTCCCGCACCCGAACAATGGACACCTGCCGATCTTCCATCGGCTGGCGCAGGGATTCCAGGGTTATTTTGTCAAATTCTGCCATCTCATCCAGCAGGAGAACGCCGTGGTGGGCCAGGACGAGCTCGCCCGGTTTTAATATTTGTCCGCCGCCCAGCAAACCGGGGCGGGAAATGGTATGGTGCGGATTGCGGAAAGGCCGTTCCCGCACGAGTGCGCCGGCGGGCAGTATCCCGGCCAGGCTGTGCAGCTGGCTGACCTCGAGGCTTTCTTTTTTGCTGAGCGGAGGCATAATACCGGGCAGCGTGCGGGCCAGCAGGGTTTTCCCCGAACCGGGCGGGCCGGTCATGATGATATTATGGTTGCCGGCCGCGCATATCTCCAAGGCCCGTTTGACGTGCGCCTGACCTTTGATATCGCTGAAATCAGGGCCGGCGGGCGGCGCGACTGCGGCGGCCTCCGGGCAAAGGCAGTGGGGGAACCCCTCCGGCCGGCGTAAAGCTTCCGTCAGGGCCCCGAGGGAAGGGGCGCTTTCGCTTTCGATATCTTCAATCAGGCGCGCTTCAGGCAAATTGGCCGTCGGGACGATGAAGATCCGGTCGGGGGCGCAGCGGCGCATGGCCAGCGCCATCGTCAGCACGCCCGGAACGGAACGGATTTCCCCTTCCAGCGATAATTCGCCGGAAAATACATAGCGGTTGAGGATATCCTGGGAGATAAGCCGTTCCGCCGCCAGAATGCCCAGCGCGATCGGCAGGTCGTAGCCGCAACCGTCTTTGCGCCGATTAGCCGGCGCCAGGTTGACTGTGATCCGCTGCAGCGGAAAAGGGAAACCGGAGTTGCGCAGCGCGGCGCGGACGCGCTCTTTGGCCTCACGCACGGCGGTGGCGGGCAGTCCGACCAGGTCAAAACCCGGCAAACCATTGGCAATATCAACCTCCACCTTGACCAGGTGGGCCTGCAACCCTTCAAGCGCCAGCCCCGGGACGACAGCGAACATGTATTTAACCTCCTAATTACTACTCTTTTCTCTTTATGATGCCCACTCTTTTCTCTTTCCTCTCCACTCCTCACTCTTATATGATGCGTATGGCAGGCGAAAAATTACAAAAAAAATTATTTTTTTTTTGCGCCGGAGGGGAAAATTTGTCAACTGGAGTTGTCACTTTTTTGACTGGAAACCGATCGCTGAACCCCTTGATTTTAGCGGAAATTCGGTCGCCGGGCCGGCGATTTTTTCCTAAAAAATGGAAAAAACTGAGGGAGATATTCCAGTTAGCGGCGGGTATTGACAGCGGGGGCTAATTGTTGTATTTTATAGTTTGATTAGCTCACGCTAACCAAATTCCCCCCATTTTCCCCGGAAACGGTTCAGCATTTTTGCTCAGTTCGCGCGAGATGAATCCTTATGCGAATCCCTACCCGGTGCAGCAACCGACGGAGAGCTATACATATCTACACCCTGGCTTGGACTCCCGCTTGAAAAATCGGGCGCGGCGTGTTACACGGGCGTATTGGCGGCCAGGATGGCCGCGCTCCCAGAAGACCCGCCCCTAATCCCTAATCCCTAATCCCTCCCCAACTGTGTACTGTGCACTGCGAACTGTGAACTGATGAACTCTCCTTGCAAATTACCGGGCGACGTGTTATAATTCAAGTCGGTCGCTAGGCGGCCGAATAATCACATGCAAAGGGAGGAGATCATAGTGGCGAAGAAAATTTTGCTGCTGGCCGGAGATTTCACTGAGGATTATGAAACGATGGTGCCTTTCCAAACGCTGCTCGCGGTCGGATATGCGGTGGACGCGGTCTGCCCGGGGAAGAAGGCGGGAGAAACGGTGCGGACGGCTGTTCACGATTTCGAGGGCGAACAGACCTATTCTGAAAAAAGAGGACATAATTTCGCGCTGACCGCTGATTTTGACAGCGTTCAACCGGACGACTACGCCGGACTGGTTCTTCCGGGCGGCCGGGCCCCCGAATACCTCCGCTTGGATAAAGACGTCCTCGCCATAGTAAAACACTTCTTTACCCAGAATAAACCGGTGGCCGCCGTTTGCCACGGCCCGCAGATCCTGGTGGCGGCCGATGTGGTCAGAGGTCGCAGCCTGACGGCCTACCCCGCCGTGGGACCGGAGATCAAAGCGGCTGGGGGTAATTTTGTCGAACTGGCGCCCGACCAGGCTCACACCGACGGCAACCTCGTCACCTCGCCGGCCTGGCCCGGACATCCGGCCTGGTTGAGCGGCTTTTTCCAAATTTTAGGTGCTAGCATTACGCTGTAATGAATGATGAATCTGCGGGAAGGCCTGGCCGCTTATCTGCGCAAAGGGCTGACTTCTTTTCACACGCCCGGGCACAAGGGCCGGGCCGATTTGCTGCCGGGGGTGGAATTTCCGGCCGCTGATCTGACGGAATTACCGGGACTGGACATGCTGCACGCGCCGGCCGGCGTGATTTTGGCGGCGGAACGGCGCGCGGCGCAAATATTCGGCGCGGAACGCACTTATTTTCTCGTGAACGGAGCCACCGGCGGCAATCAGGCGATACTTATGGCGCTGGCCGCCGCCGGCCGTCCGGGAGCCGTGCTGACCGACCGCCGGGCGCACCGTTCGGTGGCGGCCGGTTTTGTCTTGTCCGGCCTGCGGCCTGTTTACCTGCCGGTCGTGCTGCATCCGGATTTCGGCCTGGCTCTGGGCTGGCCCCGGCCGGAGGAAACCGCGCTGGCCGAGGCGGCCGCTCTGCACCTGACCTCGCCGTCCTACTACGGTTCTGCGGCGGATACCGCCGCGCTAGTTGAGCAAAGAGACGCCGCCGCTCCCGATTTGCCGGTGTGCGTGGACGCGGCGCATGGCGCGCATTTTTTCGGTTCCTCTTTTCCGCCCGCCCCCCTCGCCGCCGGCGCGGACTTGGTATTGCATTCCGGCCACAAAACCTTGGGCGCTTTAACGCAGAGCGCCTTTTTGCATACGCAGGGGCCGCGGGCCCGGCGCCTCCCGCTGGCCCAAGCGCTGGAAACGCTGCAGACCTCCAGCCCAAGCTATTTGCTCCTCGCCTCCCTGGAGGCGGCGGCAGAACAGGCCGCTCGGGAAGGGCTGACCGAGGAATTGCGAGTGGAGACGGAGGCGCTCCGGGCGGCGCTCGGCGGAGACTTGCGCCTCTTAGGCCCTGCCGATGTCGGAACTTACGGCATCTGCGGGGTGGACTGGAGCCGCCTGCTCGTCAATGTGCGGCCGCTCGGAGTCGGCGCGCCGGAAGCGGTCGCCTGGCTGCGGCGGGAGGGTGGGCTGGAGCCGGAGCTGTGGGACGAGGAAAATATTCTCTTCCTACTGGGCGTGGGCAGCACGCCGGCGGACGTGCGCCGCCTGCGCCACTCTTGGGAAAAATATGTCCGCCAATGCCGGCCGGCCCGACCCATGCGCCTGACGCCGCTCCGGGAGGCCCCGCCCTTGCCGCCCGTGCGCCTGACGCCGCGGGAAGCGTGGCTGGCGCCGAAATACGCCGTGCCGCTCGCCGCCGCCGCCGGCCGCGTCGCCGGGGAAACGGTTTCCCTTTATCCGCCGGGCATCCCGCTCATTATGGCCGGGGAGGAAATAACGCCGGCCATACTCGATTTCTGGCGGGAAAACGCCGATCGCCGCTGGCAAGGCTGGAGCGGCCGTTCGGCGGGGACGGTACTCGTTGCGGGGCGGGACTGACGCCCGCTAGCAAAGGAAAGGATCATAATAAGTAATGGCTCTGGACAGCGTTACCCTGCGCCGCCTCCTGGCGGAACTGCGGCCTCGGCTGCTCGGTCTGCGCGTCGATAAAGTAACCCAACCGGAAAAAGACGAGATCCATCTGCATCTGCGCAGTCCCGGCTCATCCGCCCGCCTGCTGCTGAACGCGAGCGTGGGGGCGGCCCGTCTTCATCTGACCGCTCAAAGCAAAAAAAGCCCGCCGGCGGCGCCGCTGTTTTGCATGGTGCTGCGCAAATATTTGGAAGGGGCGCGCCTGACTGGGCTAAGTCAGGGGGCCGGCCCGGATGAGGACTGGGATCGTGTCGCCGTGCTGCGGCTGGAAAATTACAATGAGCGGGGCGACTGGCAGCCTTACGCCCTCTGCTTGGAAATAATGGGCAAACACAGCAATTTAATTCTGACGGATGCGGACAGCGGCTTGATCCTGGATGGATTGCACCGCTACTCCCACCTGCTCAGCCGTTATCGCGAGGTTCTGCCCGGTCGCCCTTACCAGGCGCCGCCGCCGCAGAACAAAATGCTCGACTGCCCGAACGGGGAAATATTTGCCCGCCGCCTGCTGGAGGGGGGAGCGGAGCGCCTGACCCGGGACGCGCTTTTGCAAGAGTTTGGGGCCGTCAGCCCGGAACTGGCCCGGGAGCTATGTCTGCGGGCCGGACTGCACGAGGAGGGCGCAGTGGAACATCTCGGCCTCGTGGATTACCGCCGCTTGTTCCAGGCTTACACCGATTTCGTCAGCGGCGCGGCGGAAACGGAGGCCCGGGTTTACTACGAGACGGCGGGAGCGGCGCCGCTCGCCTTTTCCTTCACCCCCTACCGGCAATACGCGCGTCTGCACGGCGTCGCCCAGGCTTCCCTCAACGCCGCCGCCGAAACCTACTATCGCGAGCGGGAGCAGTTCCGCGTCATGGAAGCGACCCGCGCTTCCCTGCGCAAAGCGGTGCGGGATCAGACGGAGCGGCTTTTGAAAAAAAGGCATATCTACGAGACCGGTCTGGCTCAGGCGGAAAAAAACCTTATCTATCGGCGGTGGGGGGAATTGCTGACCGCAAATCTCCATCTCCTCTCTCCCGGCCGGACGGAAGCGCGGCTCGCCGACTACAATGAACCCGACTGCCCGGAAGTGTTAATCGAGCTTGATCCCCGCCTGAGCGGTGCGCAAAACGCCCAGGCTTATTTTCGCCGCTACGGCAAGGCCCGCTCCGCCCTGCGCACCAACCAGCCCTTGCTGGAAGCGGCGGAGACGGAAATAGACTATCTGCAAACGCTGCGGCTGGCGATTGACCAAGCCGCCCGGCCCGAAGAGCTGCGCGAAGTTTACCTCGAATTAACAGAACAGGGCATTATTGTAAAAAAACAACTGGGGCGCGGGCGCCCCGGCAAAGCGGCGAGTAAATCCGGCGGGCGGCGGGAAGCGGAGCAAGCCTCCCGTCCGCATACCTATCTTTCCGCGACGGGCAAGCCCATCATCGTCGGCCGCAACAACCGGCAAAACGACCGCATGACCTGGAAACTGGCGCGCCCGCATGACCTATGGCTGCATGTGAAGAAGATTCCCGGCTCGCACGTCGTTATTCCGCTGGCGGAGGGAGAGGAGTTCCCTGACGACCAGACCCTGCTCGACGGCGCGGCCCTGGCCGTGTATTTCAGTCAGGCCCGCGGTTCTTCCCATGTGGCCGTGGATTATACCCATGTGCGCCAGATAAAGAAGCCGGGCGGCGCCCGCCCGGGGATGGTGGTGTATGATCAGAACTGGTCGCTGGTGCTTACGCCGACCGACGCGGATATAAAACGGCTGCTCGCCGCCGAGACAGAGTAATTCCCAATCGGTATTTCTGAGGATTAGGGGCTGGCGTCCGTCAGCACCGTCGCCAGGCGGGCCCGGGCCTGTTCGATATGCCGAACTACGCTCAGGGCGGCTTTTTCCCCATCCCGCCCAGCCAAGGCCTCATAAATCTCCCGGTGCTCCGCGAGCGCGCACTGCGCCCGATGAAAATCCACGAGCGCCAGACGTCGGGCCTTGCTCGTATAGTGGTGCAGACTGCCGAGCATAAAATTGAGCGGCCGGCTGCGACTGGCCGCATAGATCAGCGTGTGAAAATTGCTGTCCAGATCGCGCAATTGATAGCAGTCGCTGCGGGAAAAATAAAACTCCTGCATGGCGATATTTTCCTGCATGACGGCCAGCTCGTCCTCCGTCACATTCTGCGCGGCCCAACGCGCGGCCAGAGCCTCGATCTGCACCCGGATAGCGTAGATATCGCATATATCTTTTTCGGAGATACCCACGACGACAGCGCCGCGGTGCGTCTCCACGCGCACCAACCCCTCCTGTTCCAGCTGGCGGAGCGCCTCGCGCACCGGAGTGCGGCTCACGCCGAGTTCCGTGGAAAGCATGGCCTCCGTCAGGTTTTTCCCCGGCGCAAAGGCGCCGTCGCCGTCGAGAATGGCGTTCTCAATAGCCTTGAACACTTGGGTTTGTAAAGAATTATGAGACTGGGCGATTTTTTTCATTTTTTCAGTCTGGAATACTTCCCGGGTGCAAACTGCTCCACCATCTTTATCATTTCCTCATCGCTGATCACGACTTCGCGGCCGCCGGCAAATTCCGCGTCCACCAGTTCTTTCAACTTGACCACGATTTCGTCTTTTTTTGTTACCCGCTCATCCTTGGGCAGACGGAAATAGCTGTTAATCCAGTAGGCGATGCCGGCCAGCCCGGAGGTGTTGCTGACAGCGGCCACGATGGGGCGGTTCAGGATCTTGCCGGTGTTAAAAATATTGTAAATCTCCTCATCCTTCATCAACCCATCCGCGTGGATGCCGGCGCGCGTTACATTGAAATTCCGGCCGACAAACGGCGTCATCGGCGGCACGGCGTAGCCGATTTCCTTCTCGTAATACTCGGCGATTTCCGTGATAACGCGCGGATCCATACCGTCCAGCGTCCCGCGCAACTGAGCGTACTCAATTACCATCGCCTCCAAGGGCACGTTGCCCGTGCGCTCCCCGATGCCGAGCAGCGAGCAGTTAACGGCGGAAGCCCCGTACAACCAAGCGGTCGTAGCGTTGGCGACTCCTTTATGAAAATCATTGTGTCCGTGCCATTCAAGCAAAAGCGAAGGCACATTGGCGTAATGGCGCAGACCATAAATGAGACCCGGCACGCTGCGCGGCGGCGCGGCCCCGACAAAGGGAACGCCGTAACCCATCGTGTCGCAGGCCCGGATTTTTATGGGCACGCCGGCCTGCCGGCCGAGCTGCATCAGGGCGTTGGCAAAAGGAACGACAAATCCGTAGAAATCCGCTCGGGTCAAGTCCTCAAAATGGCAGCGCGGTCTGAGCCCCACGTCCAGGGCGTCGTTAACGACCCGCATATAATGTTCCATCGCCTCATGGCGCGTCATATTCAGCTTCTTGAAAATATGGTAGTCGGAGCAGCTGACGAGAATGCCGGTCTCTTTGATGCCCAAGTCGCGCACTAATTTGAAATCATTCATGCTGGCCCGGATCCAGGTCGTCACCTCCGGGAAGCGATAACCCCGCTCCAGGCATTTGTACAAAGCTTCCTGATCCCGGTCGCTATACACAAAAAATTCCGTCTGCCGGATGATGCCCTTGGGCCCGCTCAGGCGATGGAGCAAATCAAACAAATCGGTGATTTGCTGTACGGAATAAGGCGCACGCGACTGCTGACCGTCCCGGAAAGTCGTGTCCGTCAGGAATATTTCCTTCGGCATGTCCCGCGGCACGGTGCGGTGGTTAAAAGGCATTTTCGGGATCTCGTGATATGGGTAAATGCTGCGGAACAGGTTCGGTTCCGCCACTTCCTGGATCGTGTAGCTGTAAGGATCCTGTTCCAGCACGTTCGTGTGGTGATTGTACACCACTTTCATCTCAGGGATTTTCATTAGTTCTCCTCGCTTTCTTGTATAATTGTATACAATTATACATCCATGCGGGGATACTGTCAAGCAAAAATCTCCTCGTGGCAGGCGGTCGCGATGCCTCCCGCGGCCAAAACCGCCGCGGCGCGAGCGTTATCCGGCACGCGCAGCACGACGTAAGCGTGGCCGGCTTGGCGCGTTATAAAGGCATACAAGTACTCCAGGCTGATATCCGCTTCCGCCAGCACGCGCAGCACTTCGGCCAGACTGCCCGGCGCGTCGGCGAGCGGCACTGCCAGCACCGGCGTGACCGAACCCACGTACTCGGCGGCGCGCAGGACTTCGAGCGCCCGCTGCGGCTCGCTGACGATGAGACGGAGGATACCGAAGTTCTCTGTGTCCGCGATGGAAAGCGCGCGCAGATCAATGCCGGCGCCGCCCAAGAGTGCGGTCACTTCCGCCAGGCTGCCCGGCCGGTTTTCCATGAAAACAGAAATCTGGTCAATGGTCATCAGTCTTTCCCCCTTAGATTTTACGCCTGTCAATGACGCGGACGGCCTTGCCTTCGCTGCGGGCGATGGATCGGGGCGCCGCCAGCGTCACTTTCGGCGAGATCCCCAGCATGGATTTGAGAGAATTCAGGAGATCGTCTTCCTTGGCGGCGATACCTTTCACCGTGTCGGAAAACATTTCCGGCGTCATCTCCACCTGCACCTCAAAATTATCGGTAAAATTCACGCGGTCAACAATGATCTGGTAATTGGGCGGGAAACCGTTGTTCAGCAGTACGGTCTCGATCTGGGAGGGGAAAACATTGACGCCGCGAATGATGAGCATGTCGTCCGTGCGCCCCATCGGTTTGGACATCTTGATCAGCGTCCGCCCGCAGGAGCAGGGCCGGCGGCTGAGGACGCAGATGTCGCGCGTCCGGTAACGCAAGAGCGGGAAGGCTTTTTTGCTGATGCTGGAAAAAACGACTTCCCCCCGCTCCCCCTCCGGCAGCACTTTGCCCGTATCCGGATCAATGCACTCGACCAAAAAATGATCCTCGTTGACATGCATCCCCGTCTGTTCCGCGCACTCAAAGGAAACGCCCGGCCCGGAAATCTCCGTCAGACCATAGATATCATAAGCCTTGAGCCCGAGTTTTTGCTCAATATCGCGCCTCATCTCCTCGCTCCAGGCTTCGGCGCCGAAAATGCCGGCCTTGAGAGAGATTTTGTCCCGCAGCCCTTTTTCGATGATCGTTTCCGCCAAAAAAGCGGCGTAGGAAGGCGTGCAGCAAAGGATGGTCGCGCCGAGGTCTACCATAAACTGGATTTGGCGCTCTGTGTTGCCGGAAGACATGGGCAGAGTCAGTGAGCCTACCTTGTGTGAACCGCCGTTCAGCCCGGGGCCGCCGGTAAAAAGGCCATAGCCGTAGCAGACGTGAACCACGTCCTCTTTACCCCCGCCCGCCGCGACAATGGCGCGGGCGCAGCACTCGTCCCACAGGTCGATGTCCTGCTGCGTGTAAAAGGCCACAACCCGCCGCCCGGTCGTTCCGCTGGTGGACTGGATGCGGACGGCTTCCGCCAGGGGCACGGCAAGCAGGCCGTAGGGATAGGCCTCCCGCAAATCGTCCTTGGTCAAAAAAGGTAATTTGGGCAAATCATCCACCGAGCGGATATCCGCCGGAGTAAGACCGCGCTCATCCATCAGCCGCCGGTAATACGGAACATGGGCATAGACATGGCGCACCGTTTCCGCGAGTCGGGCGGACTGGAGATCCCGCATGACAGCGCGCGGGGCCTGTTCCATTTCCGGTTGAAAATAGCTCACTTTTTTCCCGCCTTTGCATAGAATGTATTTAACTGCCATTATATCACCGGCGCTGCGGAGACACAATACATAATTTAGGAAAGAGTGGAGAGTAAAGAGAGTCGTAGGGGCGCGCATTGCGCGCCCGCAGAACAAAATGGGGGACACGGTTGCGCAATGCGCGCCCCGGGGGACGATGGCAATCGTACCGAAAACCAACGGGCGGTATTGCCGTAGGGGACGATGGCAATCGTCCCGTATACGCCGAATCGGGCGGTATTGCCGTAGGGGACGATGGCAATCGTCCCGTATACGCCGGATCGGGCGGCGTCCCCTACGATCCCTAATCCCTCTCCCTCCCCAACTGTGAAGAACGAAATCGCTTGTGCGATGGTTATTTATATGCTATAAACCACGGGGAATTGAACCACCCCGCCGCTTCGCGGCACCCCTCCAAAGGAGGGGAACCACCCGCCTTAGGAAAGAGAGGAGAGTAAAGAGGAAAGAGAGTTCTCGTCTCACTCTTTACTCTTTCCTATTCACTCTTTCCTCCTTTGAAGGGGAACCACCCCGCCTTAGGAAAGAGAGTTCTCGTCTCACTCTTTACTCTTTCCTATTCACTCTTTCCTCCTCCAAAGGAGGAAACCACCCCGCCGCTTCGCGGCACCCCTCCAAAGGAGGGGAATTATCCCTCTCCCCAATTGTGCATTGTGCATTGTGAATTGTGAATTGTGAATTGCAGTGGCCCTTGCCTCCCTCGAGCCTTTATGGTAAAATGGAGCGGATAAACGGGAGGTTGTGCCGATGGAGGAACCCATATACCTTATCCTGTCCGACGGAAAAGTTTTCGCCGGCCGCTCAATGGGCGCGGCCGGAGAGATAACGGGGGAACTCGTGTTCACGACGGCGATGACGGGCTACCTGGAAACCCTGACCGACCCCAGTTATTACGGGCAGATCGTCATTCAGACCTTTCCCCTGATCGGTAATTACGGCGTAATATCCCAGGATTTGGAAAGCGACCGTTTTACTTTGCCGGCGTACATCGTGCGGGAATGTTGTCCGGATCCCTCGAATTTTCGCAGCGAAGGCGGGCTGGATCTTTTTTTGCGGGAGCGGGGCGTGATCGGCCTCACCGGCGTGGATACGCGCGCCCTGACCCGGATCGTGCGCGAACACGGCGTTATGAACGCGCGCATTTCCCGCCGTCCGCGCCTCTCCGCTCAGGAATGGGCGGAGCTGCGGGCCTACCGCGTCGAAGGCGCCGTCGCCGCTGTCACCTGCGCGGCCGAAACGGAAGCGGCGGGCGAGCCGGGTGGGCCCCTGATCGTGCTATGGGATTTTGGCGCCAAGGCGAATATCCGCCGCGAACTCCTGAAACGCGGCTGCCGCGTCCTGACCGTGCCGGCCCATACGAGCGCGGCCCGCATCCGGGCTCTGCGCCCGGACGGACTCATGCTGACAAACGGCCCGGGCGACCCGGCGGACAATGCCGCCGAAATCTCGGTCCTGCGGGAACTGGCGCCGGCCGGCATTCCCACCTTCGGCATCTGTCTCGGGCATCAGCTCCTGGCCCTGAGCCGGGGAGCGCAAACGGTTAAGCTCAAATACGGCCACCGCGGGGCGAACCAGCCGGCCCGCCACTTGCCCACGGGCCGCGTTTATATCACGAGCCAGAATCACGGCTACGCCGTGGTGAGCGAGACCCTGCCCCCGACGGCCCGCGCCTCTTTTCTCAATGCCAACGATGGCACCTGCGAAGGTGTCGATTACGACGATATGCCGGCTTTTTCCGTCCAGTTTCACCCCGAAGCTTCCGCCGGCCCGTTGGACACGGGCTTTTTGTTTGACCGTTTTCTCCGCCTCGTGCGGGAAGGAGGGACATCCGGTGCCGCGTGACCAATCTATCCGCAAAGTGCTGCTCATCGGTTCCGGGCCGATCGTCATCGGCCAGGCGGCGGAATTTGACTACGCCGGCACCCAGGCCTGCCGGGCCCTGAAAGAAGAGGGCGTGGAAGTCGTCCTCGTCAACTCCAACCCGGCCACGATCATGACGGACGGCGCCATGGCCGACCATATTTATATCGAGCCGCTGACCGTGGAGGTGCTGAAACGCATCATCGACATTCAGCGCCCCGACAGCATCCTCTCCACGCTGGGCGGACAGACCGGGCTGACGCTCTCCATGCAGCTGGCCAAAGAAGGTTTTTTGGCCGAACGCGGCATCCGCCTGCTCGGGGCCAGTCCGGAGACGATCGACAAAGCCGAGGATCGACAGATTTTCAAAGACACGATGATCGCCATCGGTCAGCCGGTCATCCCCTCCCTGGTCGTGAGCGACGCGGCGGCGGCGGCGGCTTTCGCGGCGAAAACCGGCTACCCCCTCATCGTGCGCCCGGCCTTTACCTTAGGCGGCAGCGGCGGCGGCATGGCGGCCAACGAGAACGAATTGCGCGCGATCGCGGATACGGGACTCCGTCTTTCCCCGATCCACCAGGTGCTGGTGGAAAAATCCGTCGCCGGATGGAAAGAAATAGAATTTGAGGTCATGCGCGACGCGGCCGGCAATGTCATCACGGTTTGCAGCATGGAAAACCTCGACCCCGTCGGCGTGCATACGGGCGACAGCATCGTGATCGCCCCCGCCGTTACCCTTGCGGACAAGGAATACCAGATGCTGCGTTCCGCCGCCCTGGACATTATCAACGCCCTGGAGGTCGAAGGCGGCTGCAACTGCCAGTTTGCCCTGCATCCCCACAGTTTTCGCTATGCTGTCATCGAGGTCAATCCGCGGGTCTCCCGCTCCTCCGCCCTGGCCTCCAAGGCTACGGGCTACCCGATCGCCAAGGTGGCGGCCAAGATCGCCCTGGGCTACCGGCTGGACGAGATCAAAAACGCCGTGACCGGCAGCACCTCCGCCTGTTTTGAGCCGGCCCTCGACTATGTCGTCGTCAAGCTGCCGAAATGGCCTTTTGACAAATTTATATACGGCAGCCGCGATCTCGGTACTCAGATGAAAGCCACGGGGGAAGTGATGGCCATCGGCACGAGTTTCGAGGCGGCGCTGCTCAAAGCGGTGCGCGGCGCGGAAATATCGCTTTCTTCCCTGCGCCAGCCGGCGCTCATGGCGCTGCCGCCGGCAGAATTACGGACGGCGCTGGCCCGCTGCGACGACCGCCGCCTTTTTACCGTGTTCGCGGCCCTGGCCCGCGGCATCCCGGCGGCGGAAATAAACGCCGTGACGGGGATTGACCCGTGGTTCCTGCACAAAATCGCCCGCCTGGCCGCGCTGGAAGCCGCGCTGGAGCGCGACGGCCTGACCCCGGCCCTCTACCGGGAAGCGAAACGCTGCGGCTATCCGGATCACACGCTGACGGAACTGACGGGTCAGCGGCCGGAGCAGCCCCTGGCGGCAGTCTACAAGATGGTGGACACCTGCGGCGGCGAATTTGCCGCCGTGACGCCGTATTTTTACGCCGCTTACGACACGGAAAACGAAGCGGCCGAGGTGATCGCCCGCCGGCAAGACCCCCGCCGGACGGTGATTGTTTTCGGCTCCGGCCCGATCCGCATCGGTCAGGGGATTGAATTCGACTACGCCTCCGTCCACTGCGTCTGGGCGCTGAAAAAAGCGGGCTACGACGTCGTGATCGTGAACAACAACCCGGAAACCGTGTCCACGGACTTTGACACGGCCGATCGCCTGTATTTTGAACCGCTGACCCCGGAGGACGTCGCCCAGGTCATTGCGACGGAAAACCCCGCGGCCGTGGTCGTCGCTTTTGGCGGCCAGACCGCGATCAAGCTGACCCACAGTCTCGACGCCCAGGGGGTGCGGATTCTCGGCACTTCGGCCGCCTGTATCGACGAGGCGGAAGACCGGGCCCGCTTCGACGCTTTGCTGGAAACCCTGGGTTGCAAACGGCCCCGCGGTTTTACCGCCCTCTCCCTGGCCGAAGCGCTGCAGGCGGCCCGGACGCTCGGTTTTCCCGTCCTGCTCCGCCCTTCCTATGTCCTGGGCGGCCAGAACATGGTGATCGCTTACGCTGAATCCGACGTGCGCGAGTACATGGAGATCATCCTGGCCCGCGACCCGGAAAAACCCGTGCTGATCGACCAGTACCTGGCCGGCGTCGAGGTCGAGGTGGACGCGATCTGCGACGGCGAAGACATACTGATTCCGGGGATCATGGAGCATATCGAGCGCAGCGGCGTTCATTCCGGCGACTCCATCGCCGTTTACCCGCCCTGGAATCTGCGGGACGACATGGCGCGCATTATTGAGGCGACGACGCGCCGGCTGGCTCTGGCTCTGAACACGCGGGGCCTCGTCAATATCCAGTATGTGATCAGCGGCGGCGAACTGTACGTGATCGAGGTCAACCCGCGTTCCTCCCGCACGATTCCTTACCTGAGCAAGGTGACGGGCGTCCCGATGGTGGACCTGGCCGTGCGGGCCATGCTGGGGGAAAAATTGAGCGCCATGGGTTACGGCGCGGGCCTCTACCCGACGGGCCCTTACGTGGCCGTCAAGGTGCCGGTTTTTTCTTTTGAAAAATTGGGCGGCGTGGACACGCATCTTGGCCCGGAGATGAAATCAACGGGAGAGGTTCTCGGCATAGCTCCGACGATGGAAGAGGCCCTGTACAAGGGTTTGGTGGCCGCCGGCTATCGCATGACCAAAAGGGGCGGGGTTTTTATTACCGTACGGGACGCCGACAAGCCGGAAATCGCCGCTATTGGCAAAAAATTCCAAGAACTGGAATTTACCCTGTACGCGACGGCCGGCACGGCCCAGGTTCTGCGCGCCGCCGGTCTCAGCGTGGAAACAACGGCTAAAATCCACGAGACCACGGAGGGGGCGGGCCGGGAAAATCGCTGGCAGGCCCTGAATCTGATCGAAAGCGGCAAAATAGACTATGTTATTTCCACATCGTCCAAGGGCCGCCTGCCGGAACGGGACAGCGTGCAAATCAGGCGGCTGGCTGTGGAGCGCCATATCCCCTGCCTGACCTCGCTGGATACAGCCGACGCCCTGGCGGACTGCCTGCGCAGCCGCTATTCCCTCCATAGCATCGAACTGGTAGACATGAACTGTAAACGGAGCGGGAAAGAAAAACACATCTTTACGAAAATGCAGAGCTGCGGCAACGATTACATTTTTTTTCATGTAACGGACGGCGAGCCGCCAAATCCGGCCGGTCTCAGCGTGCGCCTTTCCGACCGGCGCCGCGGGGTGGGCTGCGACGGCGTTATTCTCATCGCTTCCTCCTCTTTGCCGGGGGTGGACGCGGCCATGCGCATGTTCAATCAGGACGGCAGCGAGGGCATGATGAGCGGCAACGGTCTTTGCTGCGCCGGCAAGTACCTCTGGGACAAAAAGCTCGTCCGGACTATGCGTCTGAAGGTGGAGACGTCGAGCGGGGTGAAAAACCTGGAGCTGTTCACCCAAAACGGCGAAGTGCGCTACGCCTGCGTGGAGATGGGCCGGCCGGAATTTGCCCCGGCCCGGATTCCGGCCCGGCCCGAGGCTTTTACCCCGCAGGGGGACTTGTTTGCCCCGCCGCCGGCGCCGGAAGCGGAGCAGATCAGGGAGCAGAAACTGTCCGTGGACGGCCGCGATTTTTTTGTCACCTGCCTGTCCCTGGGCAACCCGCATTGCGTCCTTTTTGACCGGCAGAATCCCGGTCTCAATATCGGGGAAATGAATCTGGCCCACTGGGGACCGCTCTTTGAGTATCACGCCGCTTTTCCGCAGCGGGTGAACACGGAATTTGTCAGGATTATCGACGAGCGAACCCTGCAGATGCGGGTCTGGGAGCGCGGGAGCGGAGAAACCTGGGCCTGCGGCACCGGGGCCTGCGCGGCGGTGGTCGCGGCGGTGGAAAACGGTTACTCACCCCGCGACGAGGAGGTAACGGTCAAACTACCGGGCGGCGAGGTCGCGGTGCGCTATGGCACGGACGGGCAGGTCAGTATGGTCGGCAGCGCGGAACAGGCCTTTGAAGGAGAAGTGGAGTTGTGAAACTTATTTCCTGGAATGTCAACGGGCTGCGCGCCTGTTTGAAAAAAGGCTTCAATGATTTTTTCCGCGCCGCGGCGGCGGATCTGTTCTGCCTGCAGGAGACAAAACTGCAGCCGGATCAGGTGACGGAGGTCTGGCCCGGTTATACGGCCTACTGGCACAGCGCCGTGAAAAAAGGTTATTCCGGGACGGCGGTACTGACCAGGACGGAACCGCTGTCGGTCACTTGCGATATAGGCTCGGCCGAACATTGCGGGGAAGGCCGGGTAATGACGCTGGAATTTGCCGATTTTCAGCTGGTAAATGTTTACACGCCGAATTCTCAGCGCGAACTGGCCCGGCTCGCTTACCGCCAGCGCTGGGACGACGCTTTCCGGGCCTACCTCCAGGCCCTGGACGAGCGCAAGCCGCTCATTGTCTGCGGCGATCTGAACGTGGCCCATCAGGAAATTGATTTGCGCCACCCCGGCGCGAACCGGCGCAACGCCGGTTTTACCGACGAAGAACGCGGCAAGTTCAGCGAGCTGCTCCAAGCCGGCTTCGTCGATACTTTTCGCCACCTGTACCCGGCAAGGCGAGACGCCTACACCTGGTGGTCGTACTTCCGCAACGCCCGCGCCAATAACTCCGGCTGGCGTATCGACTATTTTCTCGTCTCGCGCCGCTGGCTGGAGCGGGTGCGGGACAGCGTGATTTACCCGGAGGTTCTGGGCAGCGATCACTGCCCGGTCGGCTTGGAAATTATGTAAAAACAAATCCGAACCCCTGTCTTCCCGAAATAGCGGCGGGAGCTGGGATTCGGATTTGACAGTCCGCTGTATTGTTGGGCCTGTTTTCGCTTTGTTTCAAGCGATCGGCAAAATTCAGCCGGGATAAAAACCGGACGGCGCTTCGGACAGGTTGATCATAATATTCTTCATTTGCGTGTAATGCTCAAGTATTACTTTATGGGTTTCCCGTCCGATGCCCGAAGCTTTATAGCCGCCGAAAGGCGCGCCGCCCTGAACATCGTTATAATTGTTGATCCACATGCGCCCGGTCTCGATGGCGCGGGAAACGCGGATAGCCCGGTTGATATCGCGGGTCCAGATGGCGCCGCCCAAGCCGTAGTCATTGTCATTAGCCATCTCGATCACTTCTTCTTCGGTGCGGAATTTGATGATCACCGCGACCGGCCCGAAGATTTCTTCGCGGGCGACTTTCATCTGGTTGGTCACATTGCCGAGCAAGGTCGGCCGCAGGAAACAGCCCTTGCCCAATTCGCCCTCCGTGACCCGCTCCCCGCCGCAGAGGACGGTGGCGCCTTCTTTTTTCCCTTCCTCGATCCAGCTCAGAATCTGCTGCAGATGCTCCTCGTAAATCTGCGCTCCCATCTGCGTATCGGACTCCCAGGGCAGCCCCACCTTAATCTTATTGAAGGCTTTGACCGCGTCGGCGACGAATTTGTCATAGATATCCTCATGGACGAATACGCGGGAACCGGCGCAGCAGACCTGCCCCTGATTGAAAAGGATGCCCAGCTGCAAGCCGTCGATAGCCATATCCCATTGACAATCAGGGAAATAGATATTCGCGGATTTGCCGCCAAGTTCCAGGGTGGAGGGAATGAGCCTGGCCGCCGCCGCTCTGGCCACGCTGCAGCCGATGTCGGTCGAGCCGGTAAAAGCCAGTTTGCGGAAGCCGGGATGATCAAGAATAAACTGCCCGGAACGAGAGCCCTTGCCGGTTACGACATTGAAGACGCCCTTGGGCAGCACGTCCTGAATCAGGCGGGCAAATTCCAGGACGGACAGCGAGGTGTAACTGGAAGGTTTGAAAACGGTGCAGCAGCCGGCCGCCAGTACGGGCGCCAGTTTCCAGGCCGCCATCAGGAACGGGAAGTTCCAGGGTACGATCTGGCCGACGACGCCGATCGGCTCGCGCAGCACGATCGACAGGGTGGTTTCGCTGAGCATCACGGCGGAACCTTCTTCCGTGCGGATGGCGCCGGCGAAATAACGGAAATGATCGGAAGCAAACGGGACGTCAATGGCCATGGTTTCCCGGATCGGCTTGCCGTTGTCCAACGTCTCCACCAGGGCGAGATGCTCCTTGTTCGCGTCGATGATATCCGCTATTTTCAGCAGAATATCCGCCCGCTCGGTCGGATGCACCTTTTTCCAGGTGGCGAAAGCCTTCCAGGCGGCCTCCACCGCGGCGTCCACGTCTTCTTTCGTGGCCTCGGCGCAGGTCGCGAGTTTCTCGGCGTTGGCCGGACTGAACGAGTCAAACGTTCCTCCGTCTGCAGCCGGACGCCAGGCGCCGTCGATGAATAGGCCGTACTGTGGTAACAAGTTCGGTTTCTTCATGGTACCCCCTCCTTTCAGATAAGTTAAGGATAACACGGTAATATCTGACTGTCAATCAATTAATTATCATAATAGGAAAGAGTGAAGAGGAAAGAGGAAAGAGTGGGGAGG
>JAISWK010000142.1 GCA_031270805.1 Gracilibacteraceae bacterium | reverse complement strand
TGCCAATTGCTGAGAGCGCCTTATAGAAAAAGCCATTTACTTTCTCATCGGAGAAGCCCAGCGCAAGCGCATGATACGCATAAGCAGCCATACGATACCCGGGGGTTGCTGCCAATGCTTTCTCACACAGTCTGACGGTGCTGGACGCCTTGCGCGCCGTCTCCCGCGCCAAGGAGGAAGAACTGCGCTCCGCTCTCGCCCGCTTCGGTTTTCGCGGCCCGGAAGTCCTGAAACCGGCCCAGGCTCTGTCCGGTGGGGAAAAAAGTCGCCTGGCCCTCTGCCGGCTTTTTATGGCTGGCGGCAACCTGCTCCTCTTGGACGAGCCGACGAACCATATCGACGCCCCGACGCGGGCGGCCCTGGAAGAGGCGCTGATCGCCTGCGACGGCGCTGTGCTGATTGTTTCGCATGATCGCTATTTTCTGGATCGGGTCGTCAGCCGCGTCGCTCTGCTCACCCCGGACGGACTCCGCTGCTGGGATGGAGATTATTCGGACTACCGCCGCCTCCGGCAGGAGGAAATGGCGGCGCCCGGCACGGCGGAAACAGCTTCCCGGGAGGAATGGGCGCGGGAGCGGCGCCGGCGACGGCAGGAAGAGCGGGACGAGCGCCGGCGGGCGGAGCTGGAAAACGCCGTTAGCGAGCGGGAAGCGGCCCTGGCGGAAGCGGAGCGGGAAGCGGCCCTGGCCGGCGGCGACTACGCCCGGGCGGCGGAATGGCACGAGCGGGCGGAAACGCTGCGAACGGAGATAGACTCTTTGCTGACGCAATGGGTCGGATCTTGAAGACGAAAAGTACTTCACCGGCCGCCCGGCCCGCTCCTGCGTGGAAGTGCGGGCCCTGCCCCGGGGCGCTTTGGTGGAAATAGAAGTTGTGGCTGAATTGTAACGCAACAGAAAAGGATTCCGTGTGAAAACAACAACTTTGCTGCGGCGTTTTATGCCGTATTACCATAAATACCGCGCCGTACTGGCGGCGGATCTTTTTTGCGCCGCCCTGACGACGGTCTGTGACCTGGTGCTGCCGCTGATTGTGCGCTATATTACCAATACGGGGATGCGCGACCTGGCCGCCCTGACGGTGCGTTCCATCCTGAGCCTGGGCGCCCTGTACCTGGCCCTGCGCCTAGTCGACGCCTGCGCCAATTATTATATGGCCAATGTCGGGCATGTCATGGGCGCGCGGATTGAGACCGATATGCGCCGCGACCTGTTCAACCACGTGCAGCAGATGAATTATTCCTTTTTCGATCATATGAAAATAGGGCAGATCATGGCCCGGGTGACGAGCGATCTTTTCGACGTGACGGAATTTTCGCACCACTGCCCGGAGGAGTTTTTCATCGCCGCCCTCAAGCTGACGGCCGCCTTCATTATCCTTTCGACGATGGACCTGGGGCTGACGCTTATTATCTTTATTATCCTCCCGCTCATGCTCGCCGGCGCTTATTACTTCAACCGCCGGATGCGCCGGGCTTTCAAAAAATCGCGCCATCAGATCGGCGAGATCAACGCCCGGGTCGAAGACAGCCTGCTCGGGGCCCGCGTCGTCAAAGCCTTCGCCAACGAGCATCTGGAGGAAGAAAAATTTGCGGAAGGCAACGAGGAATTCCTGAAGATCAAACAGGAGCAATACCGCTACATGGCCGGGTTTCAGACGATGACCCGCGCCTTTGACGGGCTGATGTACCTGGCGGTGGTGGTGGTGGGCGCCCTCTTTATGGTCAAGGGCCGAATCAATCCGGCCGACCTGATCGCCTACCTGCTTTACGTGACGACGCTGCTCACGACGATTCGGCGGGTCGTGGAGTTCACCGAGCAGTTTCAGCGAGGGATGACGGGCGTGGAGCGTTTTTTTGAAATAATGGACGCCGAGCCCGATATCACGGACGCCCCCGGCGCGACCCACCTGGCGGCCGTGCGGGGCGAGGTGGATTTTGCCGACGTGAGCTTTCATTACAACGAAAACGAGCAGGATGTGCTTTCTCACATCAATTTGCATGTCGCCCCCGGCGAAAACGTCGCCCTGGTCGGTTCGTCCGGCAGCGGCAAAACGACGCTCTGCAGCCTGATTCCGCGTTTTTACGATGTCAGCGCCGGCGCTGTCCGGGTGGACGGAGTCGATATCCGGACGTACACGCTCCATTCCCTCCGCTCGCAGATCGGCGTGGTGCAGCAGGACGTCTACCTCTTCGCCGGCACGGTGCTGGAAAATATCGCTTATGGCAAGCCGGGGGCCTCGCGGGCGGAGGTGCGGACGGCGGCGGAACAGGCCGGGGCGCACGAATTTATCAGCGCCCTGCCCCAGGGTTACGACACATTTGTCGGGGAAAGGGGCGTCCGCCTTTCCGGCGGGCAAAAACAGCGCGTCAGCATCGCCCGGGCTTTTTTGAAAAATCCGCCCATCCTGATCCTGGATGAGGCCACTTCCGCTTTGGATAACGAGAGCGAGCGCGTCGTCCAACAGTCATTGGAAAAACTTGCCAAAGGACGCACTACTTTTACGATTGCCCATCGCCTGACGACGATCCGTAACGCCGCCGTCATCCTGGTGCTGACGGAAAAAGGGATTGAAGAACAGGGCAGCCACGAGGAACTGATGGCGCGCCGCGGCGTTTATTACCGGCTCTATTGCCTGTCGGCGGATATGTGGGCCGGCGGGGCGGAATAACTTATGTCCAAACAATTACTCCTCGGCATTATGGTTTTCTTTTCCGTGATCTTCGGTTTCAGTTTTGTCGTCCTAAAATCCTTGCTCTCGGGCGGGTTTCCGATCTGGCTCCTGCTCGCCTGCCGTTTCTGCGCCGGCGCTCTGCTCCTGCTCGCCGCTCGCCCGCCCGCCGCCGCGCCCCCTTTCGACCGGGCGACGCTGAAAGCCGGGATCCTCGTGGGCGCGGTCATTTTTTTCGCTTACGCCTTCCAGACCTTCGGGCTCGAACTGACCAGCCCGGCGAAAAACGGCCTTTTCACCGGGTTATATGTAGTTATCGTGCCTTTTATCGTCATGCCGCTGAAGAAAAAAGCGGACTGGCGCCCCCTGCTGACGGCCCCGCTCTGTTTTGTCGGCGTGGCGCTCGTTTCCGGCGCTTTTGCCGCGGAGTTAACGCTGAACTTGGGCGACGCGCTGACGGTCGCCGGCGCTTTGTTCTTCGCTCTCCACTTGGTCTTGCTGGAACGCTTTGCCCCGGCGCTGCCGGCGCTGAATTTCACCGTCGTGCAGTTGGGAACCGTAGGCCTACTGGCGGCCGCGCTTTCTCTCCTCACGGAACGGGGGAGTTACGCCTCGGCCGACTGGGTCGCCGCGCTGCCGGGGCTGGCGTTTCTCACTGTTTTCGCCACCGGGCTGGCCTTCTTTTTTCAGACCTTTTTCCAGTCCCGGGTCGCCGCAAGTACCACGGCGGTCATCCTCTGCCTGGAATCCGTTTTTGCCGTCGTCTTTTCCGTGCTTTTCGGCTACGACAGCTTCACCCTGACCTTCACCGCCGGTTCCGCCCTCATTGTCGCCGCCATGCTCCTCGCGGCGCTGGGGCGGCCGGAACCCCTGCTCGGGGCCCCAAAATGATGATCGCTCAACCGCTCAAGAGATCGATGGGGGTTTCCGGCTGGTAGAGATGCACGAGGGAAAGGATGAAATTATAGCCCGCGCAGAGAATGGGATAGCTCATGGATTCCCGCACGGCGGCCCAGCTTTCGTTGGCCTCGATGACGGGCCCCGCCGCGCCGACGACAATGGACAAGAGGAGGAAAGAGCCGCAAAGCCCCAGCACGAGCCCGCCGCCGCGATCCGCCACGGACAGGGCGTTCGCCAGCGGGTGGATGATCAGGGCCACCAGTATATTCACCACGATTGTGCCCAGGATGAAGAGCAAGACCAGGGCGATCGTATTCATGATAAAGTCCGTCATCTGGGTTTGCAGGGCCCCAAGCGATGCGCCGCCTAAACCTTCCGGCAGGGTAAAACCTTCCGGCAAGGTCAGGCCTTCCGGCAGCTCCGATAAATCCGGCAGCGTCCCGTCGTCCGGCAAAGTGAGTCCTTCCGGCAGCGTCAATCCTTCCGGCGTCCACCCCTCCGGCAGGGTAAAGTCTTTGCCGCCGCCGAAGGCGTCCGTCACATTTTTCAGGAAAATTTCCACCCAGGGGGCGACCACGTCGCGCAAAGGGTAAACCCCTTCGATCAGGCTGAGAAAAGGGCGGTAGAACAGGAAGGAAACCGCGATGACCGCTATTTTGCCGACGAATTTGACAATGCCGGTCAACAGGCCGCGGCGGAAGCCCATGAAGGCGCTCCACAATACCAGCGCCAGCACGATTAGATCAAAAACCATCACATACCTCCGGAACGGTCAGCCCGGCGTTTAACTCGCCGGTCGCTTCCCGTTCTATTTGCCCGCCCGCGAAAATATAGCAGCGGTCGGCGGCCGCCAGGGCCAGGGCCATATTTTGTTCCGCCAGCAAAATGGTAACGCCCAGGGCGTTGATCGCCGGAATACAGCGCATGACGGTTTCGGCCTGGTCGGGGCGGAGGCCGTGCGTCGGCTCATCCAGCAGGAGCAAGGAAGGGGCAGCCAGCAAAGCCCGGCCGATGATCAGCATTTGCTGAGCCTCACCGGAGAGAGAGCCGGCCAGTAGGGACTCTTTCCGGCGCAAGAGCGGAAAAACCCCCAGCACGATCTCTATTTGCTCGGCGCATTTTTCCGGGCGGGGCGCGGCTACCTGCAGATTTTCCAGCACGGTCATATTAGCGAAGATCCGCCGCCCCTCCGGAACCTGGACGATGGCGGGTGACTCCGCCGGCAGACCGGTGATGTCCCGGCCCCGGAAGGAAATCGTACCGGTTTTCGGGCGGACGGCGCCGGCGATGGCCTTGAGACAGGTGCTGCGCCCCGAACCGGCGCAGCCGCACAGCGCCGCCACCGATCCCTCGCTCACCTGGAGGGACACGTCCTTCAGGGCGTGGATTTCGCCGTAATACACATTGACTTTGTCTAAACAAAGCATGATGGTTTCCCACTCAGGCATAGGCGGCCAATATCGCTTTGACCTCGGAGACCGACCGGTCAAGCACCTCTTTCTCGGGCGGCGTCAGCGGCAGGTCGACAATTTTTTCAATCCCATTCCGCCCGAGGATAACCGGAAGGTTCAGGGCTACGTCCTTGTAGCCGTACTCGCCGTCCAGGCAGGCCACTGCGGCAAAGAGCCGGTTTTCGTTCAGCAGAATCGAGGAAGCCATGGCGGTCAGGGCCGCCGCCGGGGCGAAATAAGCGCTGCCGGAACCGAGCAAGTTGACGATTTCCGCGCCTCCGCCCTTGGTGCGGCGCACGATTTCCGTCAGCCGTTCGGAGGGGAGCAAGGTCTCCAGCGGCACGGAACCGACGGTGGAAAGCCGCGTCAGCGGCAGCATGTCGTCGCCGTGGACACCTAGCACGAGCGTCGTCACATCTTCCGCCTTCACATTCAGCTCGGCGGCGGCAAAAGCGCGAAAACGGGCGCCGTCCAGCACGCCGGCCTGACCCAGCACCCTAAGCCGCGGCAGGCCGGAATATTGGCGCGCCAGCTGGGTGATGATTTCCACCGGGTTGGTCAAGATCAGGATCACCGCTTCGGGCGAGTATTTCACCGTTTGGGTCACAACATCCCTGATAATCTCCGCGTTGGCTTTGACGAGGTCATTGCGCGTCATGCCCGGTTTGCGCGGCAAGCCGGCGGTGATGATGACGAGGTCGGAATCGGCCGTGTCCCGGTAATCGCCCGTCCCAACGACCCGCGACCCCGAGCTGAGGAGCGGAGCGGCTTCCCAGATGTCGAGCGCCTTGCCTTTTACCACATCGGCGATGTGGGGCAAGTCAATTACTACAATATCGCCGAGGTTTTTGACTGTCAGGAGAAAAGCGGTCGTAATACCCGTATTGCCGCCTCCGACGACAGTAATTTTATTGATTCCCATATAATTATAATCCTCTCTTATTTAGTGTCAGAACGGGCGGGCGCCTGCGCCGCATAGTAAGAAGCCAGAAAATTTTCCCGCGCCCGGTCGATGTCGGCGGGGAGGCCAAAATCGCGCAGCGTCTCGCCAATAACGGCTATAGCCTGCAAAAACTCTTCCTCCCGCGTGTTGCCCATATGCCCCATCCGGAATCCCTTTCCGCTCAGGGCGCCTAACAGTCCGGCCACGATCAGTTTTTTCTCTTTGAGCGCCGCCCGGAAGGAAATATCTTCCAGTCGGGCGGGGTAGAGGAAACAGGAGAGAGTCGGGGCCGCATTGCCCTCCGCCGTCAAAAGAGAGAAGCCGTAGCTCGTGAGCGCCGCGCGCATCCCGACGCCGATGCCGGCGTGCCGGGCGTAGCGGGCCGCCAGTCCCTCCCGCTCAATAATTTTCATCGCCGCGTGATAGGCGTAAATCATGTTCACCGGATGAGTGGCAAAGTAGCGGCTCGGCTCGCGCATAATCTCCCGCCAGTTGGCGATATCGCAATAATAGCTGCCGACCTTGGGCAGAGCCGCCCGGGCCTTAAGAGCCGCCGGGCCGAAAGTCACAATCGCCAGACCGGGCGGGGCGCCGATTGCTTTTTGCGAGGCCGTCAGCACCAGGTCAATCCGGTAATCCGGGGAACCGTAAACGCGGGACATGTCTTCCGGCACGGCCGCCGAGGCGCATACGCCGTCCAGCAGGAAAAGTACGCCGTGTTTTTTCACGATCGGAACCAATGTGTCCACGTCCGCCAGCACCCCGGTGGACGTATCGGCGTGGGTTACGGCGACAGCCTTGAACCCGCCGTCCCCCAGCGCGGCGTCGACCGCCGCCGGGCTGACCCGCACCCCGGGCGGCGCGCTCAGCGACTCGGCCTGAATCCCCAAAGCCGCCGCCACCCCCAGAAAGCGGTCGCCAAAATAACCGTGGCTGACCACGAGCAGTTTTTCCCCCGGCGCAACGGTGTTAGTCAGCGCCATCTCCATGGCCAGAGTCCCAGAGCCGGCCACGACATACACTTCCCCCTCCGAATGGAACATGTCCCCGGTCAGAGCCAGCGCTTCCTTAAACAGCGCCGCCAGACGGGTGTCGGTATGAGCCATCGTCTCCCGGGCCAGAGCCGCGTACACTTCATCCGTCACCGGCGTGGGGCCGGGAATCAGCAGGAGTTCCTTGTTCGGCATACTTAACGATCATTCCTTTCGCTGACGCTCTGGCGCAAAACAGCCATAACCGAAGAAGTCATATTGCGCGCGCCTTCCTTGCATAAAGCCATTATAGCACAGTCGCCGCAAAATGCCAGAAAAATTTTCCGACTTGGGAAAAATAGAATAGGGATTAGGGATTAGGATTAGGGATTAGGGATTAGGGATTAGGGATTCCCCTCCTTTGGAGGGGTGCCGCGAAGCGGCGGGGTGGTTAGGGAACCCAGGACATCGTAGGGGCGGATGGCAATCCGCCCGTTGGGGAACCCAGGACATCGTAGGGGCGGATGGCAGTTCGGCTTGGGCGGAGACTCGCCGGGTGCCTGTTGCACGACTGCGCCGCATACGCGTCGCAGCTTTCGCACCCCGCCCGTTGGTTTTCGGGACGATTGCCATCGTCCCCTACGGCAATACCGCCCGGCGTATACGGTACGATTGCCATCGTCCCCTACTCTCCCAATTGTGAATTGTGAATTGTGCATTGTATAGAACCGTCCTCGTTAGCTTTCTCAATTTGTCTTACACTATATTAGTTCGATATATCCGGGGGATTGTCCTTC